>JAREAF010000425.1 GCA_029240475.1 Rhodospirillales bacterium
CGCAGATGCGCCAGCTCGGCGGGGATCGGGTGGACCCAATCGGCATAGAAGAGCGACGGCGCGGCTGCGCAATCCGCGAGGCTGAAGGACTCCCCCGCCACCCATTCGCGGCCGGGCAGCATTCCGTCGAGCCAATGATAGGCGGCGTCCAGCGTCGCGCGCGCGTCGACCACTCCTTTGGCGTCGCGATCTTGCGGGATTCGGATGAAATCGCCGACGATCTTCTGCATCGGCGTCATCACGTAATTGTCGAAGAACCGGTCCAGCATCCGCACCGCCAGCGCCGCGCGCGGATCCTCCGGAAGCGGTTGAAACGGCCCCGGATGGTGCAGCGCGAGATGCTCGATGATGATGGTCGCCTCGACGATCGTGCGGCGGTCATCGACCAGCACCGGGAACTTGCGCAAAGGCCAGAGCGCCGTCAGCTCCTCGAACGCGCCCGGGTTCTCGGGCGAGAGCAGGCGGTATTCGAACGGCGTGCCGTTCTCGTAGAGGGCGACGAGAGCCTTCTGACAATAGGACGAGAAGGGATGCGCAAACAGCGTCAGGCTCATAGCCGATCCTTGCGGGCGGTTATTCCGGGAACAGCAGCCGGTCGAGACCGCGCACGAGGCCCGTGACGCCGCCCACCTTGCGCGCCGCGAGCAGCGTGCCGGCCACATAGGGCGCCGGGCTGGTGCCGGCATCGTGACGGATGGTCAGCCGCTCGCTCTCGGCCCCGAACAGCGCCTCGACCGCGAGCACGTAGCTCGGCAGGCGCATGGAATGCACGCGGGTGCCGGCGATCTCCGCGCCGCGCGTCTCCTTCGGCCCGTGCAGCTTCTCGAGGGGGACGCCGATCTTCGGCCGGCGCACCTCGCTGAGGCGCTCAGCCAGCTCGCGCGCGGTGCCGCTCGGCACGTCGGGCTTGGTGAAGCTGGCATAGTCCAGCACCTCCCATTGCGGCACATGCTCGGCGGCGGTGAGCGCGAAGCGGAGCATCAGCGCGGCCGTCAGGGAGAAATTGCCGGCGGCGATCACGCCCACGCCCTTCTTGCGCGCGGCGCCGTCGAGCTCGGCGTAGTCATCAGCGCTCAAGCCCGAGGTGCCGATCACGACGGCGACGCCGGCCGCGATCGCCGTCAGCGCATTGTCCTTCACGATGTCGGGACGCGTGTAGTCGATCAGCACGTCGGCGGGTGTCTTCAAGGCCTCGGCGACGCTGCCGGAGATCGCGACCTCGGGAATGCCCGGCACCGGCCGGCCGGCCGCTTTGCGCGCGACCGCGCCGACCAGGCGCAAATCGCTCGCCGAGGCGACCGCGGGGCAGAGCGCCTCGCCGACCCAGCCGGTCGCGCCGGCAACGCAGATGCGGATGGTCATCGTTCCCTCCGGTTCCACGAGACGGATCAATCCGATCCGCCATGCTCATACTTTGGCAGATCGTCGCCGAGCTCGACCCACGGCACCCGCTCGGCCCAATGCACATGGCCCTGCGGGGACAAATCGCGGGAGTCCTCCAGGCTGGCCGCATAGAAATGGATCTCATGCGGGAACTTGTCGGCGTCATAGGCGACCGGAGACCCGCAACGCGGGCAGAAGAGCCGCCGCACGCCGGGCGAGGACTGGTAGACCGCCGGAGGCGCCCCCGTGAAGCGGAAGGCCGTCCGGGGCACGCCGAAGAAGGTCGTGAAGGGCGAGGAGGTCGCCCGCCGGCAGCTCTCGCAATGGCAGTGCGCGACCCAGTTCTCCGGGCCGTCATATTCGAACGAGACCTCTCCACACAGACAATGCCCACGCTTCATGCCGCCTCCGAATGGCTGGCCTGCCCGGGGCCCGAATGGACAGTGCCCCGAGCGGCGGCGTAGTATCCCGCCATCATTCAGGCTCGATCAATTCCCATCCCGCGCCGGCGGCCTTCGTCGGCGCGGGCCGTTTTGGAAGAGGAGACAGGTCCCATGACCATCCGCGCGAATTCGGCCGCGCGCCGCGACATCGCCTATCACCTGCACCCCTACACCAACGCCAAGAAGCACGAGGCTGAAGGGCCGCTGATCCTGTCCTCCGGCAAGGGCGTGTTCGTGCGCGACGACGAGGGCCGGGACTATATCGAGGGGCTGGCGGGGCTCTGGTGCGTGTCGCTGGGCTGGGGCGAGGAGCGGCTGGTCGAGGCCGCGGCGCGGCAGATGCGCCAGCTCCCCTACTATCACTCCTTCGCGCACAAGGTGCCGGAGGTGGTGACCGAGCTGGCCGAGGCGCTCGTCAAGATGGCGCCGGTGCCGATGTCGAAGGCCTTCTTCGTCAATTCGGGCTCGGAGGCCAACGACACCGTCGTCAAGATGGTCTGGTACTACAACAACGCGCTCGGCCGCCGGCAGAAGAAGAAGATCATCAGCCGCATCAAGGCCTATCACGGCGTCACGGTCGCGTCGGCGAGCCTCACCGGCCTGCCGCTGCAGCACACCGATTTCGACCTGCCGATCGCCAACATCCTCCACACCGATTGCCCGCACCATTACCGCTTCGCGCAAGCCGGCGAGAGCGAGGAGGATTTCGCCACCCGGCTGGCGAACAGCCTGGAGCAGCTGATCCTCAAGGAAGGCCCGGAGACGGTCGCCGCCTTCATCGCCGAGCCCGTGCAGGGCGCCGGCGGCGTCATCGTTCCGCCCAAGACCTATTTCGAGAAGATCCAGGCGGTCTTGAAGAAATACGACGTGCTGCTGATCGCCGACGAGGTGATCACCGGCTTCGGGCGCACCGGCAACATGTTCGGCACCGAGACCTTCGGCATGAAGCCCGACCTGATCACGGTGGCCAAGGCGCTCTCCTCCGGCTATCAGCCGATCGCGGCCGTGCTGCTCAACGAGAAGGTCTATCAGGCGATCCGCGACAATTCCGACAAGAACCTCTCCTTCGGCCACGGCTACACCTATTCGGGCCATCCGGTCGCGGCGGCGGTCGCCTTGGAGACGCTGAAGATCTATGAGGAGCGCAACATCCTGGAGCATGTGCGCTCCGTCATCCCGCGCTTTCAGAAGAAGCTGCGCAGCTTCGAGGGCCATCCGCTGGTGGGCGAGGCGCGCGGCATCGGCCTCGTCGGCGCCCTCGAGCTGGTGGCCGAGAAGCGCACCAAGGCGCCCTTCGCGCCGCCGCCGAAGGTCGGGCTGTACGCCCAGGCGCGCGCGCAGGATCGCGGCCTCCTGGTCCGCGCCATCGGCGACAGCGTCGCCTTCTGCCCGCCGCTCATTATCACCGAGGCTGAGATCGACGAGCTGTTCCGGCGCTTCGAGCCGGCGCTCGACGAAACCATGACCTGGGTCAAAGACCAGGGCTTGGAAGCGGCCTAACCTAGGCATCCACGGGGGCTGCGGCAGCGCGCCGCAGCCCCGGCCCGGCGCGTGCGTGGATACTGAACGCGATGGATTTCGACGGTTTCTTCGAAAAGCAGCTGCAGCAGCTCAGGGCCGAGGGGCGCTATCGGGTCTTCGCCGACCTGGAGCGCCAGGCCGGCCGCTTCCCGCTCGCCAAGCTGCACCGCAACGGAACCACCCGCGAGGTCGTGGTCTGGTGCTCGAACGATTATCTCGGCATGGGCCAGCACCCGCTGGTGCGCGAGGCCATGATCGAGGCGATCGAGAAATGCGGCGCGGGCGCCGGCGGCACCCGCAATATCTCCGGCACCAACCACTACCACGTGCTGCTGGAGGAGGAGCTGGCCCGCTGGCATGGCAAGCAGGCCGCGCTGGTCTTCTCC
>JAREAF010000042.1 GCA_029240475.1 Rhodospirillales bacterium
AGTCGCGCGGCGCGCCTCTGCTGCGATCCGCACCGTCTCGCTCGAGACCGCGCGCGGGCCCGTGGAGGTCCGTTACGCCGACGCGCCGGGCGAGCGCGCCGTGGGTTTTGTCGGCGGCGTCGGCGGCGGCTTCGACAGCCCGGCGCGCGACCTCTATGGCCGGCTCGCGTCCGCGCTTCCGGCCGAAGGCATCGCCACGCTGCGCCTGCGCTTTCGCGAGCCGACCCAGCTCGGCGAGTCGGTGGCGGACCTTTTGGCCGGAGTTGCCGAGCTGGAGCGGCGGGGCAAGTCGCGGATCGGGCTGGTCGGCCACTCCTTCGGCGGGGCGGTGGTGATCCGTGCGGCCGCCGCGGCGGAGCGGGTGCGAGCGGTGGTCACCTTGGCCACGCAATCCTATGGCGCCCGCCCGGCGGCGCGACTTGGGCCGCGCTGTTCGCTCCTGCTGGTCCACGGCACGGGCGACACCGCCCTGCCGCCCGATGCCTCGCGCATGGTGTTCGATCTCGCCCAGGAACCCAAGCGGCTGGTCCTCCTCCCCGGGGCCGGGCACGGGCTGGACGAGGCGGCCGCGGAAGTGGAGCGGCTGGTGCACGACTGGCTGCAAACCCGGCTGTGAGTGCGCCTCGAATGTTGATCCGGCCGGGGCCTTGCTCTAAGCAGCGACGGACCGACAGGAGCTTCCGAGCAGCATGCCTTTCTGGGTGATCGGCGGGGAATATACCGATACGCGTTTCGCCGAGATCGCCGGCGGCGGGGCGGAGACTCGCGTCGGGCCGTTCGCGCGCTATGAGGATGCGAAGGCCGAATGGGCGCGCCGCGCCTGGAGCAGCGTCGACGACGCGCATGCGCGCTGGCGGATCGAGGAGGAGGGGGCGGAGGAGGGCTCGGCCTATTGGGTGGTCGGCGGCGAATATGCCGACACCCGGTTCACCCAGCCGGCGCCGGGCACCGAGGAGATGCGCTACGGCCCGTTCCGGACCTATGAGGAGGCGAAGGCCGAATGGGCCCGCCGCGCCTGGGCCACCGTCGATGACGCGCATACGCGCTTCCGCATCGAGCGCCGCGCGCGCTAGCTAATCGGAGCCGTCGATCCCCGCATCGCCGGTCCAGTCGATTGGGCGGGGCGGCCTGGAAACCGGTAGATCGACTGGTCGCGCTCGAAAAGGCGCTTGCGGCCGAGGCTGCCACCGATGCTGGCGGCAACGCCGACGATCACCAGGGTCAGCAGGGTTCCTAACGTCATGGTTGTATCATAGGGGCGCCCCAAGGGACCGTCAATAGCGCCATACCACGGCCTCGCGCATCTCGCTGTCCTCAAGGTCGCGGCTGGTGGGGACGCGGTAGCGGGCGAGCTCTTCCAACCGGTCCTGCGGGCGATAGGCGCGGCCGGGATCGGCGAGCAGCACCATCGCGCCGCGCTGTGTTTGAGACCGCAGCCAAGCGAGGGCGCGCTCGGCCATGCCGCGCTCGTAGCAGACGTCGCCGGCGAGGATCAGGTCGGCCGCACGTTCCGTTCCGCCGGTGATGTCCTCGGGCCAAATCTCGATCGCAACGCCGTTCAGCGCGGCGTTGAGGCGCATGGCCGCGCAGGCGGCGGGATCGATGTCGGAGGCGATAGCGCGCCTGGCGCCGCTGCGCGCGGCGGCGATGGCGACCAGCCCCGAGCCCGCGGCGAAATCGAGCACGCTGCGTCCGCGCGCCAGCTCGGGATGATCGAGGATATGGCGCGCAAGCGCCTGCCCGCCCGGCCAGGCGAAGGCCCAGAAGGGTGGCGGCAGGCCCGTGCGCTCCAGGAACGCCTCGGTCGCGTGCCAGAGCGGCGTCACCGCGCTCGCGAGGTGCAGGCGCAGCTCCGGGACCAGCGGCGGCGAGAGGATCTCGGTGTGCGCCTGGATGAAGGCCGACCAGTCGGTCATGCGCGCAGAAGCTGCGCCGCGACGATCCCGGCAAAGAGGATCCAGCCGATCCACCGGTTGGACCGGAAGCGCATCAGGCAGTCTGCCGGGTCATGGATATTCAGCCCTCGCACTTGCCAGGCGAGCTGCAGGCCTGCCGCCGCGAGCGCGATCCAGTAAGGCCAGGCAAGTCCCGCCGCCGCGCCCGCCGCGCCGAATCCGAGAAGCGCGAGCGCATAGAAGAGCGCGATCCAGCGCCGGCTCGATTCGCCGAACAGGCGGGCGGTCGAGCGCACGCCGATCAGGGCATCGTCCTCCTTGTCCTGATGCGCATAGATCGTGTCGTAGCCGACGGTCCAGGCCACGGCGCCCGCATAGAGCAGCAGGGCGGGCGCGCCGATCCCGCCGGTCGCCGCCGACCAGCCCATCAGCGCTCCCCAATTGAAGGTGAGGCCGAGAAAGGCCTGCGGCCACCAGGTGATGCGCTTCATGAATGGGTAGGTGAAGACCAGCGCCAGCGAGGCGATCCCGAGCGCGATGGTGAAGCGGTTGAAGGCGAGCAGGATCGCGAGCCCGATCGCGAGCTGCAGCGCAAGGAAAATGCGCGCGCCTTGAAGGCTCACCGCGCCGCTCGGCAAGGGACGGGCGCGCGTGCGCTCCACCTGCGCGTCGAAGTCGCGGTCGACGATGTCGTTGAAGGTGCAGCCCGCCCCGCGCATCACCAGCGCGCCGACGGCGAAGGCCAGCAGGAGCGCGGGATCGGGCCAGCCTGGGCTCGCCAGCGCCAGGCCCCACCAGCAGGGGAAGAGCAGCAGCCATGTGCCGATCGACCGGTCCAGGCGCGCGAGCCTCAGGTACGGCTTGAGCGCGGGCGGGGCGAAGCGGTCGATCCAATCGCCCCGGCGGATGTCGGTGAAGCCGGCGGCCTTGTCGGTCATGGCCATGGTTGTGCCGGACTTGGCGGAGCGGCGCAACCGCACAACTTCTCCCTCATTGCCCCCGAACTCAGGAGCAGGAGCCGCCCATGTCCGCACGTCCCTTTGCAGTCACCCGCCGCGCCGCGCTGGCCGGAGGCATCGCGGGGCTGGCGCTGGCGGTGCTTCCGCTGCCGGCGCGCCCGGCGGGGCTGATCCCGACGCCCGCGCAATCGGAGGGGCCGTTCTATCCCGTGGAGCTGCCGCCCGAGACGGATTGGGACCTGCTGCGCATGGTGGGCGCGCGGCCGGCGCTCGGCACCGTCACCTATGTCGAGGGACGCATCCTCGATCTTGCCGGACGGCCGGTGCCGGGGACGCGCGTCGAGATCTGGCAGTGCGACGCCACCGGCCGCTATCACCATCCGGGCGATGCCCGCGGCCCCGTGGATGAGGGGTTCCAGGGCTTCGGGCGCGTGGTGACCGCGGAGGAGGGCGCCTATCGATTCCGCACGATCCGCCCCGTGGCCTATCCGGGCCGCACGCCGCACATCCATTTCGCGGTCACGGCTCCGGGCGCCCGGCGCTTCATCACGCAGATGTATGTCGAAGGCGAGCCGGGCAACGAGCGCGACTTCCTCCTGAACTCGGTGCGCGATGCGCAAGCGCGCGCCAAGCTGATCGTCGCGCTCACGCCCGTCGCCGCCGAGCCGGATGCGCTGCGCGGCCGTTTCGACATCGTTCTCCCGGGCTAGCTCAAGCTGCTAGGCTCGCCGCCCAATTTTAATTGGGGGGAGCTTTGTCGAGACAGTCCGGCATGAAGCCTGCGGCGCGGCTCTATGTCGAGGCGCCGCTCGCGCCGGGCGCGGGCGTCGCGCTGACGGAAGGGCAGGCCCATTACCTGCGCTCGGTGCTGCGCCTGGAGCCCGGCCGGCGCGTGCTCCTCTTCAACGGGCGCGACGGCGAGTGGCTCGCGGATCTGGGTGAGCTGCGCAAATCGGGCGGCGTCGCTGTCGCGGTCTCGCAGCGGCGAGCGCAGGCGCCCGAGCCCGATCTCTGGCTCCTCTTCGCGCCCATAAAGGGCGACCGCATCGATACCATCGCCGAGAAGGCGACCGAGCTCGGGGCCGCGCGGCTGCAGCCGGTCATGACCCGCCACACCGTGGTCACGCGCGTCAATGTCGAGCGCTTGCAAGCGCGGGCCATCGAAGCCGCCGAGCAATGCGAGCGCCTCACCGTGCCCGAGATCGTCGAGCCGCGTTCCTTGCGCGAGGCGCTGCAGGGCTGGCCCGATGGCCGCCGCCTCTTCGCCTGCGCCGAGGCCGGCCCGGCGCGGCCGATGGCGGAGGTCCTTGCAGTGGGGCCGCGCAATGCTCCTAGCGGGTTGCTGGTCGGACCCGAAGGGGGCTTCTCGCCCGACGAGCTTGACCTCTTGCGGGAACTTGCCTTTGTTACCGCCGTCGGCCTCGGGCCGCGGCTGTTGCGGGCCGACACCGCCGCCATCGCCGCGCTCGCGCTGTGGCAGGCGCTGGGCGGGGACGGCGACCGCCGCCCGCCGCAGCGCATCGAGAACTGACCCGTCATCGAAGGAACCGATCCTCCATGTCCGCACCCCCGAAAAGCAGCGGCGAGCCCATCACCGACCGGCGGCAGCTGGTCGAATGGCTGGAGGCCGGGTGCAAGCCGAAGCCGCGCTGGCGCATCGGCACCGAGCACGAGAAGTTCTGCTTCCGCCTCTCGGACCTCAGGCGCCTGCCCTATGAGGGGCCGGACGGAATCGGCGCTCTGCTCAAGGGATTGCAGCGGTTCGGCTGGACCGGCGTGGAGGAAGAGGGCCGCGTCATCGCGCTGACGCAGGATGACGGCGCGATCACGCTCGAGCCGGGCGGGCAGTTCGAGCTCTCCGGCGCGCCGGTGCGCACGATCCACGAGACCTGCGCCGAGGTGCACACGCACCTGCATCAGGTGAAGGAGGTCGCGGCCGAGCTCGGGATCGGCCTCATCGGCCTCGGCTTCGACCCGAAATGGCGGCGCGAGGACATCTCCTGGATGCCCAAAGGCCGCTACAAGATCATGGGCGAGTACATGCCCAAGCGGGGCGGCCTCGGGCTCGACATGATGCTGCGCACCTGCACGGTGCAGGTGAATCTCGACTACGCGTCCGAAGCCGACATGGTGCGCAAGTTCCGCACCAGCCTCGCGCTGCAGCCGATCGCGACCGCGCTCTTCGCCAACTCGCCCTTCAAGGAGGGAAGGCCGAACGGCTTCCTCTCCTATCGCAGCCATGTCTGGACCGACACCGATCCCGACCGCACCGGCATCCTGCCCTTCGTCTTCGAGAAGGGCATGGGCTTCGAGCGCTATGTCGACTACCTGCTCGATGTGCCGATGTATTTCGTCTATCGCGAGGGGCGGTATCTCGACGCCTCGGGCCAGTCCTTCCGCGAATTCCTCAAGGGCAAGCTGCCGGCATTGCCGGGCGAGATCCCGACCACCGGCGACTTCGCCGATCATGTGACCACCGTCTTCCCCGAGGTGCGCCTCAAGCGCTATCTCGAGATGCGGGGGGCCGACGGCGGCCCGTGGCGGCGGCTCTGCGCGCTTCCGGCGCTCTGGGTCGGGCTGCTCTACGACGAGGACGCGCTCGCCGCGGCCGAGGAGCTGGTTCGGGACTGGACGCTGGCCGACCACAAGCATCTGAGGCGCGAGGTGCCGCGGCTCGGGCTCAAGACCCCGTTCCGCGGCGGCACGGTGCAGGAGCTCGCCCGCAAGGTGGTGGCAATCTCGGCGGAAGGCCTCGCCCGGCGCGCCACGGCGACCGGCTACGGCAAGGACGAGACCGTCTTCCTCGACACCCTGATCGAGATCGCCGAGAGCGGCGTCACGCCGGCCGAGGAGCTGCTTCAGCTCTACCGTACGCGCTGGCACGAGAGCGTGGATCCCGTGTTCCGCGAGTTCGCGTACTAGAAGTCAGTAATCAGAAGTCAGAAGTCAGAGGTCGCACCGGCGAGGCCGCGCGTCTGAGACAAGCTGGGCCGGAGAGCCGAGCGACGTCTCTCGCAACCTGACTTCTGTCTTCTGATCACTGACTTCTGGAAAGTCACCAGGGGCCGCGGATGGGTGGATCCACGGCCCCTGGCTACTCGGGTCTAGCCGCTGGGGAACAGGGCTAGGGCTGCCTAATAAAGCAGCGAATTTTTAAGAATGGGTTAACATGCGCAACTTAATTAACCATGTTGCCATCCGGCAACACCTGATATTGCGCTAGCCGGGACATAAGCCCCCAACCGGCCCGGCACGGCGTCCGGTCGGGACAGGCGCGGCCCGGACCCGTGGCCGTAGGTGCGGCGCGACCTCTTTGTGCTCGCTTTTCCGCCCGCGGAGGCTCAACCTTTGCTCTGCCCCGCCAAGCCGGGCCGGGGCGCTCCTCGGATCGAAGGATCGTCAATGGCCGCGAACGACAGGGCGGCAGCCGCGCCGCTTTTCAGCCGCAGCAGATGGACGCCGGTCCAGGTCCTCAAGCTCTTGCTTGCCGCCTCGCTGATCGTGCCGGCGCTGATATTCGCCGCTGCGGCCACCTACGACCGTTCGAGGGTACTGCACGAGGCGGATCACCGCGTTGAGCAGACCACGCGGCTGCTGGACGAGCACGCAGCCAAGGTGTTCGAGACGCTGGACCTCGTCATGACGCAGGTGCTGCTGCGGATCGAAGGTCGCGACTGGGAGTCCATCTACCAGGATCGCGAGCTGTTCGAGGAGATGAACTCCATCCGGAGCGCCCTGCCGCAGGTCGACGGCATCTTCCTGGTCGGTCCCACGGGCCGGACCTGGATGACGAGCCGAGTCTTCCCCGCCCCGGCCGGGACCGATTTTTCCGACCGGGACTATTTCGTGGCGCACCACGACCGGGACGCCGGCACATTCATCAGCAAGACCTATCTGGGCAAGATCAGCAAGCACCCGATCTTCAATGTGAGCCGGCGTCGCTCCGGCCCCGGCGGGGAGTTCGACGGCGTCGTCGGGATCTCCGTCTCCCTCGGCTATTTCGAGAACTTCTACGCCACCCTCGCCCGCGACATCGATCATGCGGCCGCGTTGACGCGCGCGGACGGCGCCTTGCTCGTGCGCTATCCGGAGAGCGACAACCGGTTGCTGCGCTGGCCCGACGCCGCGCCGATCATGCAAGCGATCGCCGACCAGCCCTCCGAAGGCCGATTCGAAGTCACGTCGCGTTTCGACGGCATTCCGCGCCTGGTCCGATACAAGCGCCTGGACAGCTATCCGCTCTATGTGAGCTACGGGATCTCCAAGGCCGGGGTCCTGTCCGAGTGGAAGGACGACCTGGTCGTGTTCGGCGCCTTCGCGGGGCTCGCCTCCATCGGCCTCAGCCTGCTCACGCTGGTGGCGCTCGCGCGCACGCGACAAGCCGAACGGGCCTTCGCCGGGCTGCGCGAGACGGCCGACAGCCTTCGCCGAGAGCAGGAATTCAGCGGCCGGCTGATCCGCAGCAGCCGCGAGGGGATCTTCGCGATCGACCGCGAGATGCGCATCACGGTGTCCAATCCGGCGCTGGAGCACATCACCGGACTTGGCGAGGAAAAGCTGATCGGCCGTCCCGTGCTGGAGGTCTTCAGCTTCGAGGGCGGCGCGCTCGCGGAGGGCCTGCGGCGCACGATCCAGGGCCAGGAGGGCGCCGTTCGGGAAGTCTCCTATTCGGTGCCGGACACCGGGCGCAAAGGCTATCTCGACGCGCATTACTCCCCGCTGCGGTCGAGCGGAGGCGAGGTGATCGGCGGCATCGCCTTCGTCATCGAGACGACCGAGCAGCGCCGCGCCGCCGAAGCCCTGCGCCAGTCCCAGAAGATGGAGGCGGTGGGGCAGCTGACCGGCGGCATCGCGCATGACTTCAACAATCTGCTGACCGTCATCTTAGGCAATCTCGACCGCCTGCAGTCGCGGCTCGGCCAGTCCGAGGCGCGCGCGGTCGCGGCGATCCGCCGGGCCGCCGAGCGGGGCGAGGCGCTCACCAAGCACATGCTGGCCTTCGCGCGTCGGCAGCCCCTGCGGCCCGAGCCCTTCGACCTCAACCAGAAGCTCCAGGAGATCGCGGCCTTCCTGCGGCAGTCGCTGCCGCCCAACATCGAGGTGAAGCTCGAGCTCAATCCCGGCCTCAGCCCCGTCGAAGTGGATCCCGAGCAGTTGGAAGTCGCGGTGATCAATCTGGCGACCAACGCGCGCGACGCGATGCCGAACGGCGGCGTGCTGACCCTCGGGACTTGGATCGCAAGCCGAGGCGCGGCCGGAACGGACGGCGGCGCGGCGGAACGGCGTTCCGTGGCGCTGACGGTGTCCGACACCGGCGCGGGCATTCCGGCCGAGTTGCGGGAGCGGGTCTTCGATCCGTTCTTCACCACCAAGGAGGTTGGCAAGGGGACCGGCCTCGGACTCAGCCGGGTCTATGGTTTCGCCCGTCAGTCCGGCGGCAGCGTCGAGCTGGAAAGCGAGATCGGGAAGGGCACGGCGATCACCCTGTTGCTTCCGGTCTTCGGCGAGCCGGCAGGGCAGTCGCGGCCGACCCTGGTCGCCGGGGACGCGGGCCCTGACCTGCAGCTCCTCAACGCCCGAATCCTCCTGGTCGAGGACGAGGCAGAGGTCGCGGATGTGATCATCGACATGCTGCAGGGCCTTGGCTGCGCCGTCACTTGGGTGCGCGGCGCTGCGGAATGCCGCGCGCTGCCGCACGGCGGTACGGAGCTCGACGCCGCCATCACCGACATCTTCATGCCGGGCGAGACCGGCGGGGTCGCGCTCGCCAAGGAGCTTCGCCAGCGGCGGGCGGGCATGCCGGTGGTGCTGATCACCGGCTCCGGCCAGGCGGCGCTGGAGGCCCTGGCCGATGGCTTCCAGGTCGTGCAGAAGCCGTTCACGCGCGCGGCGCTGGGCGCCGCGCTTCACGAGGCGCTGGGGAGGGCTCAGGAGCGCCGGCGCGCGGCCGGCGACGCGGGATGAGCGGCGGCCGCTAGGAGGCCGTGCCGCCCACCGTGAGGGACTCCAGCAAGAGGCTCGGCTGGCCGACGCCGACCGGCACGCCCTGGCCGTCCTTGCCGCAGGTGCCGATGCCGGGATCGAGCAGCAGGTCGTTGCCGATCATCTTCACCCGCGTGAGCGCGTCGGGGCCGTTGCCGATCAGCGTCGCGCCCTTGACCGCCGGCCCGATCCTGCCGTCCTCGATCTTATAGGCCTCGGTGCAGGAGAAGACGAACTTGCCCGAGGTGATGTCCACCTGGCCGCCGCCGAAATTCACGGCGTAGAGGCCGCGCTTCACCGACTTCAGGATCTCCTCGGGCGCGTGCGTGCCGGCCAGCATGTAGGTGTTGGTCATGCGCGGCATCGGCGCATGCGCGAAGCTCTGCCGCCGGCCGTTGCCGGTCGGCTTCATGCCCATCAGGCGCGCATTCATCCGGTCCTGCATGAAGCCGACCAGGATGCCGTCCTCGATCAGCACGTTCCGCTGCGAGGGCGTGCCCTCATCGTCCACGGTCAAGGAGCCGCGCCGGTCTGGCAGCGTGCCGTCATCGACCACCGTCACCCCCTTGGACGCGATGCGCTGGCCGAGGAGCCCCGCGAAGGCCGAGGTCTGCTTGCGGTTGAAGTCGCCCTCGAGCCCGTGGCCGATCGCCTCGTGCAGCAGGATCCCGGGCCAGCCGGGCCCGAGCAGGACCGGCATCTCGCCGGCGGGCGCGGGCACCGAGGAGAGATTGACCAGCGCCTGGCGCAGCGCCTCATCGACGCTGGCCTGCCAATGCGCGGGGTCGATGAAGCGCTCGTAGGAGAGCCGCCCGCCTGAGCCGTGGCTGCCCGTCTCCTGACGGCTGCCCTCGCCGACGACGACCGCCACATTCAAGCGCACCAGCGGACGGATGTCGGCCACCCGCCCCCCGTCGGCGCGCAGGATCTGCACCGCCTGCCATTCGCCGGAGATGGAGGCCATCACCTGGCGAACGCGGCTGTCCTTCGCGCGCGCATAGGCGTCGATCTCGCCCAGGAGCGCGACCTTGCGCTCGAAGCCCGGATCGGCGAGCGGGTTGATGGGCTCGTAGAGGCGGCGGTTGGTGCCGATCGGCGGCTCGGCCATGGCGCCAGAGCGGCCGTGCCGGACGGCCTTCACCGTCTCGGCGGCGCGCTTGAGCGCCCCTTCGCTGAGCTCGGATGCGTGGGCATAGCCCTGCGCCTCGCCGGAGATGGCGCGCAAGCCGAAGCCCTGCGCGGCGTCGTAGCTGGCGCTCTTGACCCGCCCGTCGTCGAAGCTGATCGCTTCCGACAAGCGATATTCCAGGAAGAGCTCGCCGTCCTCGGCGCCGGCGAGGGAGTCCTCCACCAAGCGCTGCGTCTTGTCGCGGTCGAGGCCCGCGCGCTCGAAGAACAGACGGTCGGTCTGGGCAAGCTGGCTCATGCGGGGCACCGGTCGTTCGAGGGGAGCGGAGGGGATGAATATGGGGCCTCTGCAGACCCATTGCGAGGCGAAAGCGCCGGGCGCTGCGCGGGGCCGCCTGCGACGATTTGCATGCGCGCCCGATGCGACACGCGGTCGCATTTGCGCTCTTGGCGCAAGGCTCGACAACCTACATGGATGAAAGGGCGGCCGTGGCCCGTTTGGCTTGGGTTTCCAAAGCTTGTGGGAGGGTCCCGGGCCGGTGTAGGGTCCCCGCGCCATTGGGGGGCGGGCGATCCGGACGGCGGGCTTTGCGGCACTGATCCTTGCCAGTGCGGTCGAGCTGCGGCGGCCCCCACAGGCGCCAATCCGGGCGGGTCCTCCCGGGCTAAAGCTGAGGAACGGGTTTCTATGCGCAGTGTGAAGCGTCTCTTGTTGTCCGCGGCGGCCGGCCTCGCCGGCTTGGCCCTGGCGGGGTTCGATCCCGCGCTGGCGCAGATGCCGTACGAGTGGCAGGTCAATCTGCAGCCGCCCGCCACGCCGGTGATGGAGCGGCTCTATGACTTCCACACGCTCCTGGTTTGGATCATCAGCGCCATCAGCGTCTTCGTTCTGGGCCTCCTGCTCTACGTGATCATCCGCTTCCGCGAGAGCGCCAATCCGGTGCCCTCGCGCACCACGCATCATACGCTGGTGGAGGTGGTCTGGACCGTGGTGCCGGTCCTGATCCTGGTGGTGATCGCGATCCCCTCCTTGCGCATCCTTTATTTCTCCGACCGGGTCGAGACCGCCGAGATGACCATCAAGGCGGTCGGGCACCAGTGGTACTGGTCCTACGAATATCCCGACCACGGCAACTTCACCTTCGACTCTCTGATCAAGCCGGTAGAGGAGCTGGCGAACGGCGAGCCGCGCCTCCTGGCAACCGACACGCGCGTGGTGCTGCCGGTGGACACCACGATCCGCGTGCTGATCACCGCCGACGACGTGCTGCATGCCTGGGCGATCCCATCCTTCGGCGTGAAGCGCGACGCAGTGCCCGGCCGCATCAACGAGAGCTGGATCCGCATCCAGCGCGAGGGCCTCTATTACGGCCAGTGCTCCGAGCTCTGCGGCAAGGATCACGCCTACATGCCGATCACCGTCGAGGCGGTGTCGAAGGAGAAGTTCCAGCAATGGGTGACCGAGGCCCAGGCCACCTACGCCAAGGTCGACGGCACGCCCGCCTCGGCAATCGCCGCCGCCGTTCCCCAGTCGCAATCGAATTAGAGCCGAAGGTCCTGACAGGCCATGTACACCGCACACGCACATGACGAGCATGCGCACCACCCGACCGGCTGGAGGCGCTGGCTCTATTCGACCAACCACAAGGACATCGGCACGCTCTATCTGATCTTCGCGATCGT
>JAREAF010000426.1 GCA_029240475.1 Rhodospirillales bacterium
TGATAGGCCAGCGCGATGCCGATCAGCACTCCGACTCCGAGCACCGACACCAGCGCCGCCGCGGGCGACATGCCGAGCCTGAGGAAGCGCGTCAGGCGCGAGAGCGGCGCCAGGCGCCTGCCCCTGCGCGCGCTCTTTCGTCTGCTGGATTTCCGCCGTTGCGCCATTCGGGTTCCTTAGCTTCGCCTTCCCGCGTACCTGTGCCGGCACGACATTGCAACCCCCACCCGCCCTCACCCGGCTCGCCAGCGCTCGCCGACCTCTCCCTGAACGGACCCTGAACGGAGAGGATTTGCTGTTGTGCCCCTCGCCCCGCCGTGCGGGGAGAGGGTGCCCACGGCGCAAGCCGTGGGCGGGTGAGGGGGTGAAGCCCCGCTCGCCCGATGCTTCCGTCCACCAGCGGCACTATGGGCGGCGCAGACTGGTCAAGCGGTTAATGCGCATGGCGCTGCTTAGTGCGCGTGGCGCCCGGGCCCGGCGAGATCGTCGAGGATCGGGCAGTCCGGCCGGTGATCGCCGTGGCACTGATCGATCAGATGCGTGAGCGTGCGGCGCATGCCCTTCAGCTCCTCGATCTTGCGGTCGATCTCGCCGACATGCTCCTGCGCCAGGCGCCGCACCTCGGCGCTGGCGCGGCGGCGGTCCTGCCAGAGCGTCAGCAGCTTGCCGACGTCCTTCACCGAGAATCCGAGTCCCCGCGCCCGCTGCACGAATTTCAGCGTCTGCAGGTCGTGCTCGCTGTAGGTGCGGTAGTTCCCCTCGCTGCGCAGCGCCGGCGGGATCAGCCCGATGCTCTCGTAATAGCGGATGGTCTTGGCCGGCAGGCCGGAGCGCTTGGCGATGCTGCCAATATTCATGACGAGGTTCCTCCTCCGTTCGGACGTGCGGCGGCGTGCGCGCGCCAGCGCTGCAAGAGGAGCGAGCTGGTGACCACGCTCACCGACGAGAGCGCCATGGCCGCGCCGGCGATGACGGGCGTGAGGAAGCCCAGCGCCGCCAGCGGGATGGCGATGAGGTTGTAGATGAAGGCCCAGAACAGGTTCTGCAGGATGCGCCGGCTGGTCGCGCGCGAGAGCCGGATCGCATCGGCGACCAGGCGCGGATCGCCGCGCATCAGCGTGACGCCCGCGGTCTCCATGGCGATGTCGGTGCCGCCGCCCATGGCGATGCCGATATCGGCCGCCGCGAGCGCGGGCGCGTCGTTGATGCCGTCGCCGACCATGGCGACGGCGCGGCCGCGTGAGCGCAACCGCGCGATCTCGGCGGCCTTGCCCTCGGGCGGCACCTCGGCGAGCACCGTCCGGATGCCGAGCCGCTCGGCGACGACGCCGGCCGCGCGCGGATTGTCGCCAGTGATCATCGCGCTCTCGATGCCGGAGGCGGCAAGATCGGCGACCGCCGCCGCGGCCGTGTCCCTGATGCGGTCGCCGACGGCGATCGCGCCGAGGATGCGGATCGGCTCGGCGCGCTCGGCGATCCAGACCACCGTGCGCCCCTTCTCCTCCTCCGCACGCGCGGCCGCCTCGAGGGCGCTCGTCTCCGCGCCCTCCTCGCGCATCAGCCGCGGGCTGCCGATGACGAGCTCGCGGCCTTCGATTCGGGCGGAGAGGCCGCGCCCGACCAGCGCCTGGAACTCAGACACGGGCGCAAGGGCGATCCCGCGCTCGGCCGCCGCGGCCAGCACCGCCTTGGCGATCGGATGCTCGCTGCCGGCCTGCGCGGAAGCGGCGAGGCGCAGCAGCTCGGCCTCTATTCCGGCTCGCGCGACGGCCGCCCCACCATCCCCATCGCGCTCGCCGCCTGTCGCGGACGCGACCAACAGCGCTGCGACGGTGGGCTTGCCTTCCGTCAGCGTGCCGGTCTTGTCGAACACGACCATCGAGACCGACTTGGCCTGCTCCAGCGCCGCGGCGTCCTTGATGAGGATGCCGTTGCGCGCGGCGACGCCGGTCCCGACCATGATGGCCGTCGGCGTGGCCAGACCCAGCGCGCAGGGGCAGGCCACCACCAGCACGGCGACGGCGTTCAGCAGCCCCGCCTCGGCATTGCCCGTCCCCAGCCACCAGGCGAGGAAGGTCAGCGCCGCCAGCGCGACCACGATGGGCACGAAGATTGCGCTGATGCGGTCGACGAGGCGCTGCACCGGGGCCTTGCTCGCCTGCGCGCCCTTGATCGCGGCGATGATGCGCGCGAGGGTCGAGGCCTTGCCGACGCGCGTGGCGCGGACGCGCAAGAGGCCCTCGGCATTGACCGCGCCGCCGATGACGGTATCGCCCGGCTCCTTCGCGACGGGAAGGCTCTCGCCGGTGACGAGCGATTCGTCGGCATGGCTGCGGCCCTCGATCACCTCGCCGTCGACCGGGATGCGCTCCCCCGGCTTGACGCGCACGACATCGCCGGCGCGCAACATGGCCGCCGGCACCTGCACCACCTCCCCGCCCCGCTCCAGCCAGGCGGTGTCGGGGCGCAGCTTCATCAGCGCGCGGATGGCGGCGTTGGTGCCGCGCTTGGCCCGCTCCTCCAGCCAGCGGCCGAGCAGCACCAGCACGATGACCACCGCCGCGGCCTCGTAATAGAGCCCGCCATGGATGTCATGGCCGGCGGGGAAGAGCGTGCGGTACAGGCTCAAGCCGAAGGCGGCGCTGGTGCCGAGCGCGACCAGCAAGTCCATATTTCCGGCGCCGGCCTTCAGCGCGCTCCAGGCCTTGCGATAGAAGCGCGCGCCGGCGATGAACTGCACCGGCGCGGCGAGGGCGAGCTGAAGCCAGGCCGGCAGCATCGCCTCCATGCCGAGGAAGGGCAGCAGCATCTGCACGATCAGCGGCACGGTGAGCGCCGCCGCGCCGATCAGGATGAGCGTGTCGCGGTCGAGCCCGCGCGCGGGCTCCGCGGGCGCATCCTCATCCGCGGCGGGATGGGCCGCGTAGCCGGCGTTCTCGACCGCGGAGATGAGCGCGGCGGGGTCGGTGTCGCCGGAGAGGCGCACCCGCGCCCGCGCATTCGCCAGATTCACCGTTGCCTCGGCCACGCCTGGCACGGCGGCGAGCGCCTTCTCAACGCGCGAAACGCACGAGGCGCAGGTCATTCCTTCGATGGCGAGGTCAACCGCGCGCTCCTCGGCAACGGTGCGTGCCTCGTAGCCGGCGCCCTCGACCGCCTCGACGAGCCGCTCGGGCGCGACCGGTCGGTCGAGCGCCACCCGCGCCCGCTCGTTGGCAAGATTGACCGAGGCGTCCGCCACGCCGGGCACGGCCAGGAGCGCCTTTTCCACGCGCGCCACGCAGGATGCGCAGGTCATGCCCTCGACGGCGAGATCGACGGAGGTTTGTACCGCTTCTTCAGCGGCCGGGGAGAGGGGTTTAGGTCGTGCGAGAGCCTGGGCCATGCCCTATCAAGTGGGCTTCCCAACGCTGGAAGGTCAAGTCCCTTCCGTGGCTGGCTTCCTCCGGCTCAAGGAGCCCTGATAGGGTGTGCTAAGGCCGACCGCCACGGGGCATCACGTCACGAAATGTCGTACTCAGCGCACAGACGAGACGCGCTCGACGTGAGTCTTCCGATCCGGCACAGGGTTTCCCATGTGCGTTCCGGCGCTGTCCACATGTCTCAGAAGTATCATGTTCACCGCTCGATCATTCTCGACGTCATTGGCATCGCCAATGCCTATAACGAAGAGCATTTGCCGTCCTCGCGGCAAATCGAAGAAGCCGTAAAAATCCTTGAT
>JAREAF010000427.1 GCA_029240475.1 Rhodospirillales bacterium
CCACTGTCGCGTGTGGTAACACGGCTCCGGGACGGGGAGCGCCCAGTCGCCTGCTGCCACCACGCCCCTGATCGTCTAGCCTGCACGCTCGGAGGCGAGGACCGATGCCCGCGCTTACTTCGTCCAATCACGTCCAACTCGCTGCTCGGGCGCCGGAGGCTGCCCCCGCCCTGCCGCTGGTGGTGGTCGAGCGCGCTCCGGTCGGGATGCTGCGTTTGCCCCGTAACAGGCCCGCAGCCAGATCGGCTCGAAGCTGCTAACCTCGCAAACCCACCGGCACTCGATCCCTATTGCCGCCAAGGCTTTCAGAGCCACCGGTCGACGGGCAAGTCTCACCTCAACGACGTCTCTCGATTGCCGCGGCCAGAGAGGGATGCCGCTGCGGAACAGTCACGGTCCTCGAAATCGGGCGAAGCCGGGGCTACGGGCCCAAGTTCGTCCGGCTCGGACCGGGGCGCATCCGCTACACCGCCCTTCTTACCCCATCATGAGGCGGCCCCGCGTCGACCTCGAATAGAAGCACGAGCCCGTGCAGCGACATCAGCCGACGCAGAGCGTATTTGGAAAGGAATACGCATGGCATAACGAAGGGGTTGACTTCAGCCGCGATAGAGAAGACGCGAATTCAGCCGCGCGTACCACGGCGGCCGCTCGCATGTGCGAGCCCCGCCCCTTCCTACGTATGGAAAACTCCCCGTCACCGTTGACCGACAAGCTGCTCTGTCTCCAACGAATGCATGGCCGCCGCAGCCGCCTGTCGCACGTGATCTACCGCGATGGCACGCGCGGCTACGCCATCGCCGCGATTGAGACTGTCGATCAGCTCGCGCAATTCCCGCAGGCTCTTCTCCCGCCGAGCGGCAGTCTGCAGGGAGCGCGCACGCAGCAGGGTCATCCGTGCGTTCAACATGCTGAGCGAAGCCGCCAACGCCTCGTTCTTGGCGCCCTCGAATAAGCAATCGTAGAAGCGGTTCTTGGTCGCGAGCCAACGGACGATGTCACTCGTGGGAAAAGCGGCCTCCACCTCCTCATAAGCGCGCTGAAGCGCGGCGCGATCCGCATCACTTGCCCGCGTGGCGAAGAGCTCGGCTGCAAGGCCCTCCAGCAATTCGCGCACCTGGTAGATTCCGACGGCCTGCTCCGGGCTGATCTCGGCGACGATCGGCCCTCGGTGCGCCACCACCTGGATGACACCTTCGGATTCAAGCTGGCGCAGCGCCTCGCGAACGAGCGTGCGGCTTACGCCGGCCATCTCGCATAGCTCGCGCTCGCGCACACGCTCACCAGCCTTCAATCGGCCGACGGCGATGGCGTTGCGGATCGTTTCCGTAACCCTGTGCCGAAGCAGTGCCGCGGGCCGATCCACCCGAAAGTCGTAGTCCTGCACCGGCAGATCGTTCATGCCTCTCGTCCTGCAGGGATGCCTATCACGATCGCCAGCCCGCAACCCATCGCGTGCAAATGCTGCGCCGCCGACGCCGCTGTTCTACAATCATACAATATGACTTTCCCATTGCCTACGGGTTTTTGCTGCGGTAGGAAGAAGAAACAGCGCTGGAAAGCGCTCCGAAACGGCGGCCGGAAGAGTCGTCGGCGGCGGAGGAAACAATGGGCAGCCTGCGAGACGCGCTCCGGCAAGGAATCTCGCGTGCCGTCGCCAACTCGAACCAGACCTCGGCTGCGCTTCAGTCGGGAGCGGCGCGGTGACCCAGCTCCGGGGACAGGCGGCCGTGATCACGGGTGCAGGCGGTGGGATCGGACGGGCGATCGCGCTCGCGTTCGCCGGCGAGGGCGCCAGCATTGCGGCGCTCGATATCGACGAGGGGCGGGCCCGTGAAACGGCCGAGATGGCCGGCGGCAACAGCCGCGGCTACGGCTGCGACGTATCCAAGCGGGCGGCCGTGATCGCCGCAGTCGACGATTTCGCCGCGAATGCGGGCGGCCTCGACATCCTCGTCAACAACGCGGTGTTCTTCCACTACGCGCCGCTCGTCGAAATGACGGAGGCGCTCGTCGACAAGATGCTCGATGTGGGTGTCAAGGGCGCTTTCTGGGCCTCGCAGGCGGCGACGCCGCATCTGATCGCGCGCGGGGGCGGCCTCGTCCTCAACCTGTCCTCCGTGGCCGTGTCGTTCTCGGTCAAGAACGCCGCCGTCTACACCTCAATTAAGGGCGCGCTCGACGCCTTCACGCGCCAGCAGGCGGCCGAGCTCGGGCCGCATAGGATCCGCGTGAACGCGCTCGCGCCGGGGCCGGTTTCGACGCCGGGCGCCAATAGCGTCATCACGCCTGAGGGCTGGGAGGCGCGGCGGGCCCGCACGCCGCTCAAGCGCATCGCTACGGCTGAGGAGATCGGCGCGGCCGCCGTCTTCCTCGCCTCCCGCGCCGGCCAATGCATCACCGGCGTGACACTCAAGATCGACGGCGGCATCACCATCGCGGGCCCGTGAGCCCGGCTTCCCCGACCGCCAGGAGCAAACCGCAAATGACCTTGGAACGCCTGGGCTTCGTCGGTCTGGGTCGCATGGGCGGGCCGATGGCCGGCCGGCTGCTCGACGCCGGCTATCAGCTGACCATCTATGACGTCAGCGACGAAGCCCTCGCGCCGCTCGTGGCGCGCGGCGCCAAACGCGCGAGCTCGGCAGCCGAGGTCGCCTCGGCCGCCGAGATCGTGCTCACGAGCCTGCCGACCCCGCCGATCGTGGAGAGCGCCGGCATCGGCCCCGGCGGCATCGTCGAGGGCTCCAAGGCCGAGGTGATGCTCGACATGTCGACGACGGGTCCGGCGACCGCCAAGCGGATTGCGGCGGGCCTTGCGGCGAAGCGCATTCAATGGGTCGACTGCCCGGTGAGCGGCGGCATCAAGGGCGCCGTGAACGGCACGCTCGCGCTGATGGTGTCCTGCCCGAAGGAGACCTTCGAGCGCGTCCGGCCGATCCTCGAGGTATTCGGAAAGATCTTCTACATCGGCGAGATGCCCGGCCTCGCCCAGGTGGTGAAGCTCGGCAACAACATGATGGCCGCCGCGGCGATCATCGTCGCGGCCGAAGCACTCGCGATGGGCGTCAAGGCAGGCGTCAACCCGCGCGTGATGAACGATGTGCTCAATGCGAGCACCGGGCGCAACACGGCTACGACCGACAAGGTCCCGCGCTCGATCCTGCCGGGCACGTTCGATTTCGGCTTCGCGACCGGGCTCTCCTACAAGGACGTGCGCCTCTGTGTCGACGAGGCTGAGGCCATGGGCGTGCCCATGTTGGCCGGGGGGATGGTGCGGGAGATCCTCGCGATCACCAACGCGAAATACGGATCCCATTCGGATTTCACCTGCCTGGCAAAGCTGATCGAGGAATGGGCGGGGGTGGAGATCCGTGGCTGAACTCCTGCACCACGACCTCGCCTGGGCGGAGCAGGGAAAAGGCGTCTCGCCGCCCGATCTGCCCGTCGCGCGCCGACTGGCCGAGGAGGTGCTCGCGCCGCGCACCTTCCCCACCGAGGTCATAGCGAAGACCAAGACCTGTCTTCTCGACTTCCTCTCCTGCGCCTTCGAGGCGCGCGATCTGCCTTGGAGCCGCCAGGCTTGCGACGCCGCGGTGAAGCAGGCGGGCGCCGCCACCATCATTGGCACGAGCGTGCGGGCGACGCCATCCGACGCAGTCTTCGCCAACGCCGTGCTCGGGCACGGGCTCGTGCGCGAGGACATGCATACCGGCAGCGTG
>JAREAF010000428.1 GCA_029240475.1 Rhodospirillales bacterium
TGGTCGAGATCGGCGGCAACCACAAGCGCCGCCTTCATGCCATCCGGATCCTCGAACACCAGACGCTCCTCGCCGAAGACGGCGCTGGGTCCCGCCACGGGCGCCCCGGCGCGCTCGAGGCGCTCCCGCCAGAACGGCAGGCTGCCCGGTGGAATGGAGAACTGCGTGAGCGAGGCCTCGCCGACGCCACGGCGGCCGCGCCTCGCGTGCTCCCAGGGAAAGAAGGTGAGCACCGTGCCGGGCGTACCGACCTCGTCGCCGTAGTACAGGTGATAGACGCTCGGATCGTCGAAGTTAACCGTCTTCTTGATGAAGCGCAGCCCCAGGACATTGGCATAGAAGTTCAGGTTGCGCTGGGCGTTGCCGCTGATCACGGTGATATGGTGAAGGCCGCTGATGGTGCCGGTCACGGAGTTCCTCCTGCAAGATCCTACGTCTGGGATGGCGGTCGGCAATTAGCCCTGGCGAACGTTGGTGAGCCAAGATTGTAGAGGACAGGTTGGAGTCGTGAGTGGGGCTGGGAGGAGATGTAGGGCGAGGTCTCCCACTATCTACTCGCACTTCTTCCCCGGACGCTTCATCGAGGAGACCGGGTCGTCCAAGGACATCGACTTCGTCGAGCTCACCGTGCAGGTGCTCTTTTGACCGGCGCCTCGCGAATGTCGACAAGCGCAACGATGGCCTGGCGCTGATGGGCGCACTGTGCGCCGGTCTGACGATCGAGAGTTCGCGCGATCGACGATACGTTTAGTGCGTTCGCTCTCGGCCCTCGCGGCAGAAGCATGACGGTTGGGGAGAATGGGGATGGCGATAGGCGAGGGCTCTTTTCTGACCGGTGCCGCGGTCTTTCTCGGCGCCGCCGTGGTCGCGGTGCCGATCTTCAAGCGGCTCGGCCTCGGCTCGGTGATCGGCTATCTGGTGGCGGGCGCGGCGATCGGGCCCTTTGGCCTGGCCCTCATCGAGGATGCGGAGGAGGTGCTGCATTTCGCCGAGTTCGGCGTGGTGCTGCTCCTGTTCATCATCGGGCTCGAGCTGAAGCCCTCGCGTCTTTGGGTGATGCGGCGCGACATCTTCGGGCTCGGTCTCTCGCAAGTGATCGTCACCGGTGCCGTGCTCACGGCGCTGCTCGTTGCCGTAGGCCTGGCGATGCGACCGGCGCTTGTCGCCGGCCTCGGCCTGGCCCTGTCCTCCACGGCCTTCGCGCTTCAGATCCTCGAGGAGAAAGGAACGCTCAACAGCCCCTACGGCAACAGAGCATTCGCCATCCTGCTGTTCCAGGACCTGGCCATCGTGCCGCTGCTGGCACTGGTCGCGCTGCTCGGCCCCGGCGCTACAGGCGAGGCGAGCAATCCCTGGCTGGAGGCCGGCAAGATCATCGGCGTGGTCGCGGCCGTGGTGATCGTCGGCCGCTACCTGCTCCGGCCCGTCTTCCGGATCATCGCGCTGACGCGCGCCCGCGAGGTCTTCACCGCAGCGGCGCTCCTGCTGGTGGTCGGCACGGCCTTGATCATGGCGGGCGTCGGGCTGTCCATGGCCATGGGCGCTTTTCTCGCCGGCGTGCTGCTGGCCGATTCCGAGTACCGGCATCAGCTGGAAGCCGACATCGAGCCGTTCCGTGGCTTGCTCCTGGGCCTCTTCTTCATCGCCGTTGGCATGTCGGTAGACTGGCTGCTCGTGCTTGACAACATCCTGACCGTGCTCGCCGGCGTGATCGGCTTGCTGCTCGTCAAGGCCCTGCTGATCTACGGCCTCTGTCGTCTGTTCGGTGTCGGAGATCGGGATGCGCAGCGGGTCGCCGTGACCATCCCCCAGGGCGGCGAGTTCGCGTTCGTCCTGTTCAGCGCCGCCGCTGGTGCTGCGGTCATGGCCGCCGAGGTCGCGAATCTGCTGGTCGCCGTCGTCACGTTGTCGATGGCGGCAACGCCGCTCGTGGGTACCCTCTATGAGGTTGCAGTGGCGCGCCTCACCAGCACCACCGCCGACGTCGAGGACGTGTCGCGGGCCGAGCAGAAGAGCGTGATCATCACCGGCTTCGGGCGCGTCGGGCAGATCGTGGCGCAGCTCATGCATGCGCAGGGCATCGGCATCACCGCCGTCGATCACGATCCCGAGCGTATCCAGATCGCCGAGAAATATTGCAACAAGGTCTATTTTGGCGATGTGCGCCGTGCCGACGTGCTCGCCGCAGCCGGTGCCGGCAAAGCGCGGCTGATCTTCATCTGCGTCGACGATCCCGAAGCCTGCAACGCCGGGATCAGCCACGTCCGGGCGGCATTCCCCAAGGCGCAAATCCTTGCCCGCGCTTTCGATCGTAATCACGTGCTGCAGCTGATGCAGATGGACGTCGACTACTTCCTGCGCGAGACCTTCGAGTCGAGCGTGGCGATGGGCAAGGAGGGCCTGCGGCGTCTTGGCCTCGATCCGGCCAAGGTGGAGGATATCGAGCAGGAATTCCGGCGCCGCGATCAGGAGCGGCTCTCGATCCAGCAGGCCGAAGGTGAGTTCGCCGGCGTCGAGAAAGTCTTCGCCCGCTACGACGAGGCCGCATCGCAGAAGCGATCGAACCCCTGAGCGCTACCTATCCAGATGCTCACAGAGGAGACACGGGATCATGACCACGCCACGCAACAGCGCGCAGGCTGAACTATGGCCTGCCTTGCCCTATGAGGATTGGAAAGACACCTGCACCACGCTGCACCTGTGGACGCAGATCGTCGGCAAGGTCCGGCTGGCCCAGACCCCGTGGGCCAACCATTCGTGGCACGTCACCCTTTATGTCACGCCGCGTGGCCTGACCACCTCCCCGATCCCGTACGACGGACGCGCGTTTCAGATCGATTTCGACTTCATCAATCATGCGCTGCTCATCCGGACGAGCGATGGCGGCGAGAAACGCATGCCGCTCGCTCCCAAGCCGGTCGCCGACTTCCACGACCAGCTCATGGCTGCGCTCGCCGAGCTTGAGATCCGGGTTCGGATCCACGGAAGCCCCAATGAGCGACCTAACCCGATCCCGTTCCGCGAGGATCGCGAGCACGCCGCCTATGACCCGGACTATGCGCAGCGCTTCTGGCGCGTGCTCGTCCAGGCGGATCGGGTGTTCAAGCAGTTCCGCACGGGTTTTCTCGGCAAGGTCAGCCCGGTTCACTTCTTCTGGGGCAGCTTCGATCACGCGGTGACGCGCTTTTCCGGGCGCAGAGCACCGCTGCACCCTGGAGGGGTGCCCAGTCTGCCGGATTCCGTCACCCGCGAGGCGTATTCGCACGAGGTGAGCAGTGCCGGCTTCTGGCCGGGCGGCGGCGCGATCGACTATCCGGCGTTCTATTCCTACGCCTACCCCATACCCGAAGGTTTCGCCGCGGCGCCGGTGCGGCCGGAGGCGGCGTTCTTCCATCAGGCGATGGGCGAGTTCATCCTGCCCTATGATGCCGTCCGGGACGCTGATGCGCAGGACGAAGTGCTGCTGGACTTCCTACAGACCACCTATGAGGCGGCGGCGAACGCGGCGGGCTGGGATCGCGCCGAGCTGGAATGCCCGCAGGGCCGGGCCAGAGTTCCGCGGCCGATCGCGTGAGGCACTCCGACTAGGAGGGGTCGAGTCTCTTTAGTGGGATCTTAGCACGGCGAAGTCCGCCAGAATGGGGCTGCAGCGGCGGTCGAAGCACACCCGAATGTCGGGTCTGAGCCGTATTCCGGCGTGCCGAGGCCAGGCTCTG
>JAREAF010000429.1 GCA_029240475.1 Rhodospirillales bacterium
CTGCTCCTCTGCCCATGGCCCGACCGCTCTGCCCCCGATCTCCTCTGCGACCGCGCGTGCCGCCGCTTCGTTCAGGTCGAAGACGGCGACCTTGGCGCCCTCCGATCTCGCGGCCAGGTCGAGCCCCTGGGCCGCGAAAGGCTAGCCCAGGGCGAGGTGAAGCAGCGCCGCCGCCCCCATCGCGAAGAAGATTGCGGCCGCGACAACCCGGATGACCCGGAACGGCAGCCGCGCCGCGAGTGCCGATCCCGCCAGCACCGCGGGGATGTTCGCGGCCATCATGCCCAGCGTGGTGCCGCCGGTCACGGCGAGCACCGCCTGATACTTCGCCGCGAGCGCGATGGTGGCGATCTGAGTCTTGTCGCCGATCTCCGCGAAGAAGAAGCACACAGTGGTTGCGAGGAACGGGCCGAGGGTCCGGGTGGGGGCGGGGCAGCCCGTGTCCGCCTGGTCCGGCACGAGTGCCCAGAGCGCTATCGCCAGGAACGAGAGGCCGAGCAGGCCCGTCATCCATGGGCCCTGCAGCATGGTCGCGAAGAGCGAGCCGGCGAGCGCCGCCGCCGCGTGGTTCGCCAGGGTCGCCACGAGAATGCCGAGCGCGATCGGCAGGGGCTTGCGGAACCGCGCCGCCAGCATCATGGACAGGAGCTGCGTCTTGTCGCCGATCTCGGCGACCGCGACCACGCCGGCGGAGAGCAGGAAGGAGGAGAGCACTGGACGGGCCTGCCTGGCCGGGCGGAGCGTCCAAGACATATGGATCGGGCGCCCTCCGCCCGGCCGGCTGGAGACGCCGTCACCATAGGTCTCGCTCGGCCGGCTTGCCGGCCCGGACGCCATGGCCCGAAGGCCAAGTGTGTTGACGTCCGGTGACCCTGTCTCGGGTCGGCTACTCCCCTATGAGCGCCGCGAGACTAGCCGCAAAGCTCAGCGGCCGGCGCTGCGACCGGGCGCCGCAGCGGCGACCGATGCAGCCGAGGGTATGGGCCGCCGCCATCGCGTCCAGGCCAGCATGGCGCCGCCCGCAACGAGGCCCCAGAAGGCTCCCCTGATCCCGAAGAAGCTGAGGCCGGAGGCGGTGACCAGGAAGGTGATGACTGCGGCCTCCCGCGCCTCGGGATCGGCGACCGCGGCGAGGATCGCGGAGCCGAGCACGCCGAGCAGGGCGAGCCCCGCCACCGCCTCGATCAGGATCGGCGGGGCCGCGCTGATGAAGGCGGTGGCGGCTCCGGCGAACACTCCGAACAGCACGAAGCCCAGGCCGGCCGCAGCGGCCGCCCACCAGCGCCGGCTGGGGTCCGGCCCCGCCTCGGGCCCGGCGCAGAGCGCGGCGGTGATGGCCGCGAGATTGACCGCATGCGCCCCGAAAGGCGCCGCCAGCATGCTGAACAGGCCGGTCATCCGGAACAGCGGGCCGGCCTCAGGCCGGTAGCCGTTCGCTGCGAGGATGGCCAGGCCGGGGATGTTCTGCGAGGCCGTCGTCACCAGGAAGAGCGGCAGGCCGATGCCGATCAGCGCCGTCGCCGAGAAGGTCGGCGCGATCAAGACCGGGTCGGGCCAGAGCGGCCCGAGTTCCGCGCGCGAGACCGGGCTGGTGGCGGCGATGAGCGCCATCGCGACGATCACCGCGGCGGGAACCGCATAGACGCGCTTGAATTTGGCGACGGCGGCCCAGACCGCAACGATGATGAGGCCCAGCAGCGGCTCCTCGGCCACGGCGCGCACCGGCGCAAGGCAGAGCCCGAGCACGACGCCCGCCAGCATGGCATTGGCGATGGCCGAAGGGATGGCGGCGACCCAGCGGCCGAGCGGCTTCCAGAATCCGGCGAGCACGATCAGCGCGCCGCTGACCAGGAAGGCCCCGACGGCGGCGGGGAACCCGCCCTCGACACTGGCGGAGGTGGCGAGCAGCGCCGCGCCCGGGGTCGACCAAGCCACGCTGATCGGCATCCGTGTCCGGAGGCTGAGCAATAGTCCGCACAGCCCCATCGCGATCGACAGCGCCATCAGGCCCGAGGCGGCTTCGGCCTGCGTCGCTCCGACGGCCCTGAGACCATGCACGATCACGGCGACGGAGCTGGCGATGCCGACAAAGGCGGAGAGCAGGCCGGAGAAGACCGCCTGCGATGAAAAGCTTGCCCGCATCGGGACCCTCTCAGGCCCCGAGCGCCTGCGCCAGGTCCTCGATCAGGTCTTGCGGATCCTCGAGCCCGACCGACAGCCGCAGCAATCCGTCGGAGATGCCGAGGCGCTGCCGCTCCTCGGCCGACAGCCGCTGATGCGTGGTGGTGGCGGGATGAGTGATCAGACTCTTGGAATCGCCGAGATTGTTCGAGATGTCGATGAGCTTGAGGCGGTTCAGCGCGCGAAAGGCGCGCTCCTTTCCGCCCGTCAGCTCGAACGCGATCAGGGTGGAGCCGCCCCGCATCTGGCGCATCGCCAGCGCATGCTGCGGGTGATCCTTGCGTCCGGGATAGAGGACGCGCGTGACGCCCGGCGCCTCCGCGAGCGCATCGGCGACCTGTGCGGCGCCGGCGCTCATGGCGGCCACGCGCAGCTCCAAGGTCTCGAGGCCCTTCAGCAGCACCCACGCATTGAACGGGCTCAAGGACGGGCCGGTGTGGCGCAGGTAGGGCGTCATCTCGTCATTGATGAAGGCGGCGCTGCCCAGCACCACGCCGCCTAAGGTGCGGCCCTGGCCGTCGATATGCTTCGTCGCGGAATAGAGGGTGATGTCGGCTCCCAGCTCCAGGGGACGCTGCAGCACGGGGGTTGCGAACACATTGTCGACGATCAGGCGCGCGCCGGCGGCTCTTCCGAGCCGCGCGACCTCGGCGATGTCGATGATCTCCAGAGTCGGATTGGCGGGCGTCTCGATGAAAATGCAGCGCGCCGGCTTGGCGAGCGCGCGGCTCCACTGCTCCAGGTCCGTGCCGTCCACCAGCACGGTCTCGATGCCGAACCGCGGCAGCAGCTCCTCGATGATGTAGCGGCAGGAGCCGAACAACGCGCGCGACGCGACCACGCGGTCGCCGGCCCTGAGCTGGCACATCAGCGCGGCATTGACCGCCGCCATGCCGCTCGCCACCGCGCGCGCGGCGGCTGCGCCTTCCAGCAGCGCCATCCGCTCCTCGAACATGGAGACGGTGGGGTTGCCGTAGCGGCTGTAGATGAAGCCCGGCTCCTGATTCTTGAAGCGGGCCTCCGCCGTCTCGGCGCCCGGATAGCAATAGCCGGAGGTCAGGAACAGCGCTTCGGCGGTCTCGCCGAAGGCGCTGCGCGCGAGGCCGCCGCGCACCAGCTGGGTGCGAGGCCGCCAGGAGCGGGAGGGATCGTCGGTCTTGGCCATAGTCAAGTCGCGTGCGCCGGAGGTTAATTCGGAAGGCGCGGAGTTTGGTCGGCTGCGCCCCGGCTGGCAACCCTGGATGCGACGCAGCGCACATGGCCTGCGCCGTCCAGCGGGTAGGGGAGCTTTGTTGCGCGAAAGGCGGCCGCGGCGTTTCCCTTCGGCGCCCTCGCGCGAGCGCTCCCCTCCTAGGCCTTTGCCTTCTTCTTCGCCGGCCGCTTCGCGCGCGCTTCCGAGCCGCTGCTGGCCGCCTCGGCGCTCTGTGCGGCGTCGCGCGCCAGCCGGGCCGCTCTCAGCTTCGCCTGATTGTCATTGCGCCGCTT
>JAREAF010000430.1 GCA_029240475.1 Rhodospirillales bacterium
AATACCCCCCTCCCTACCCTCCCCCTCAAGGGGGGAGGGAGATTAGCGCTGTGCCGCTTCGCTTTTCTTCCCCCACCCCCTCGACCGGGCAGGGTTGGGGTGGCGGTGAGCCGCTCCGCAGCTAGACGTGAAACGACTCCCCGCAGCCGCAGCGGCCCTTCTCGTTCGGATTGCGGAAGACGAAGCCGGACTGCAGCTTGCCCTCCTCGTAGTCGATCACGGTGCCGAAAATGAAGAGCGTGGCCTTGGGGTCGATCAGGATCGTCACGCCCTTGTCGGAGATGACCTCGTCATGCGGCCCCTTCTCCTCGGCATAGTCGAGCTTATAGCTGAGGCCGGAGCAACCCTTGGTCGCGACCGTGATCTTCAGGCCGACGGCCGGCTTTTCGCGCTTGGCGAGAATCGCCTTCACGCGGGTCGCGGCGGCATCGGTCAGGGTGACGGGGCTCGGCAGTGCCATGGCTTTCTCTTCCAACCTTCTCGTCAAAACATGTTGAGCTCGAGCCGCGCGGCCTCGCTCATGCGGGTGAAGTCCCAGGGCGGGTCCCAGACCAACTCGACCTCGACCTCGTTGACGCCGGGGACCTTGGCGCGGACGGCGTCCTCCACCATCTTCGGCATGGTCCCGGCGACGGGGCAGCCCGGGGCGGTCAGCGTCATCTTGATCGCGACCTTGCCTTCCGGCTCGATCCCTATGTCATAGATAAGACCGAGTTCGTAAATATCCACCGGGATTTCGGGGTCGTAGACGGTCTTCAGCGCCTCCACGACGGCAGCCTCGGTCGGCGCGCTCGGCGCCGCGGGCGCGGTTTCCACCGCAACGTTCCGGGTTTCAGCCTCGCCGCTCATTCCGTTGTCACTCCGTCAGCCCGCTCGGAGGCGAGCGCCGCATTGAAGGTGTGCCAGGGCAGGGTCGCGCATTTGACGCGCATCGGGAACTGCCGCACGCCGGCCAGCACCTCCAGCCGTTCCAGATCGTCCGGCGCCGCGTCGGGCAGCGCGTCGCCGCCCGCCTCATGCGTCACCATCTCGTGGAAGTGCTCGAAGAGGGTCCGCGCCTCGGTCTCCGTCTTGCCCTTCAAAAGTTCGGTCATCAGCGAGGCCGAGGCCATGGAGATGGCGCAGCCGCGCCCTTCGAAGCGTACATCCTCGACCGTCCCGCCCTCGCCCAAAATGACGAAGATGTCGACCTTGTCGCCGCAGAGCGGGTTGTGGCCGTGCGCCTCGTGGTCGAATCGCTCCGGCCGCCCGAAATTCCGCGGGCGCTTGGCGTGATCGAGGATGACTTCCTGGTAGAGGTCGCGCAATTCCGACATCAGGCGAAGATCTCCCGAACCTTGCGGAGCGCCGCGGCGAGCGCGTCGACCTCGCCTTCCGTGTTGTACATGCCGAGCGAGGCGCGCACGGTCGCCGGCACCTGGAAGCGATCCATCACCGGCTGGGCGCAATGATGGCCGGCGCGCACGGCGATCCCATGATGGTCGAGAATGGTGCCGACATCGTGCGGATGCACCCCCTCGACCGTGAAGGAGAGGATCGAGCCCTTGCCCGGCGCCGTGCCGACCAACGTCACGCCATCGATCCCCATCAGCCGCTCGGTCGCATAGGTGGTGAGCGCATGCTCATGGTTCGAGATGCGGTGGAGCCCGATCGCGGTCACATAGTCGATCGCCGCGCCGAGGCCGATCGCGCCGGCGATGTGCGGCGTCCCCGCCTCGAACTTGTGCGGGATCGGCGCGTAGTCGCTCTTCTCGAACGAGACCGATACGATCATGTCGCCGCCGCCCTGATAGGGGGGCATGGCCTCCAAGAGCTCGGCCTTGCCGTAGAGCACGCCGATGCCCGAGGGCCCGTAGAGCTTGTGGCCGGAGAAGACATAGAAATCTGCGTCGATCGCCCGGACGTCCACCGGCATGTGCGGCACCGCCTGGCAGCCGTCGATCAGCACGCGCGCCCCCGCCTCATGGGCGAGCCGCGCCATCTCGACGACCGGCAGCACCGTGCCCAGCGCGTTCGACATCTGCGTGACCGCGACCAGCTTGGTTCGTTCGGTCAGCAGCGCGCGGAAGCGGTCCATGCGGAGCGCTCCGCGCTCGTCCACCGGCGCGACCTTCAGCTCGATGCCGATCTCGTCGCGCAGCATCTGCCAGGGGACGATGTTCGAGTGATGCTCGATCTCCGAGAGCAGCACCTCATCGCCGCGCTTGAGGAACTTCCGGCCATAGCTGGCGGCGACCAGGTTGATGGCCTCGGTCGCGCTGCGGGTGAAGACGATCTCGCGGACCTCGCCCGCATTGAGGAAGCGCTGCACCTTCTTGCGCGCGCCCTCGAACTTCTCGGTCGCGAGCTGGCTGAGGAAATAGACGCCGCGATGGATGTTGGCGTACTCCTCGGCGTAGCAGCTCGTCACCGCATCGATGACGGCCTGCGGCTTCTGCGCGCTCGCGGCGCTGTCGAGAAAGACCAGCGGCTTGCCGTGGACGGTGCGCGACAGGATCGGGAAGTCGCGGCGGATCGCCTCGACATCGTAGAAATTCACGTCCGCGCGGCGCTCGGGGATCGCGTTCATGCCGCCTCTCCGCGATCGGTCAGCCAGGCCGCAATGCGCGCCCGGTAGTGCGCCGCGAGCGCGGGGACGCCGAACTCGTCCAAGGTCTCGCCCAGGAAGCCTTCGACCAGCAAGCGCCGCGCCTCGATCTCGTCGATGCCGCGGGACCGCAGGTAATGCAGCCAGTCCGGATCGAGCGCGCCGGCCGTTGCGCCGTGGCTGCATTTCACGTCGTCGGCATAGATCTCCAGCATCGGCTTGCTGTCGATCTCGGCGCCATCGGAGAGCAGGATGGTGCGGTTGAGCTGGTGCCCGTCGGTCTGCTGCGCGCCGGGCTCGACGACGATGCGGCCCTGGAAGACGCCACGCGCCTGCCCGTCGAGCGCGCCCTTGTAGACCTCGCGGCTGCGGCAGCGCGGCGCGCCATGGACGATGTCGGTGGTGTTGTCCACATGCTGGCGGTCGCGCCCCAAATAAGCCCCACCCAGCTCGACCAAAGCGCCCTCCCCGCCCATCGCAGCGCGCAGTTCGTTGCGCACCAGCCGGCCGCCGACCGAAAGCAGCAGATGCTTGTAGCTTGCGCCGCGGTCGAGCCGCGCCTCGGAGAAGCCGAGATGGATTGCCGCCGGGCCCTCGTCCTGGAATTTCACATGGGCCAGCCGCGCCTCGGCTTCGAGGGAGATGTCCGTGACCGGCGTCGTCCAATAGGTCCCCTCGCCCTGGCCGACATGGCTCTCGATCAAGGTCGCCTCGCTGCCCGCGCCGGCCAGCACGATCACGCGCGCATGGATGGCCGGAACGGCCTCGGCGCCCTGGTTGACGAAGACGAGATGCAGCGGGCGCTCAAGCCGCGCGCCCGACTGAAGACGGATGAGGACGCCATCGCCGGCATAGGCGGCGTTCAGCGCATTGATTGCGGAGAGATCGCCACCGGCGCGACGCAGGCTCTCGGCGACCAGCTCGGGCCGCCGCGCCGCAGCCAGCTCCAGCGGCAGGACCTCCACCCCGGCGGGAAGCCCCTCCAAACGCGCCAGGTCGCCACGCCAACGTCCATTGCCGAGCACGATGCGGAAGGCCGGAAGCTCGGCCGGAAGAAGCTGCTCCAGTCGATCGAGGTCGACGGCCGGCAGGCCCTCGGCCGGGACCGGCT
>JAREAF010000431.1 GCA_029240475.1 Rhodospirillales bacterium
AAGGCAAGATCGCCGTGCCGATGGAGGACCGTGGCGAGTATCAGGTGAAAAACATCAGCCGGCCCGTGCGTGTATTCGCTGCTCGGACTTCAAAGGGTGCCACTCCGGCTGGAGGCACCGCGTCAGCTGCGTTCGAGCGCACGGGGCCGGTTAGGATCGACCCCGAATGGCGTATTACGGCCGCCATCAGGGACTATCTCGCTCGAGAGCGCGTCTCGCGGGAGCAGTTCGCCTTCAAGACGAAGCTCGGAAAGTCCACCGTCGACAAGCTCCTGACCGGGCTCTTCTCGGAGCGCACGCTCGCGATCGTGGAGAGCCATACCGGCCTCAAGCTCCGGGAGATGCTGGAGAGCCCAGCCACCGGCGATGCAAGCGCGGCCGCGGCCTCGTCCGCAGCCCCGAAGCCGCTCGACCGGCCCTCGCTCGCGGTCCTGCCCTTCACGAACATGAGTGGTGACCCGGAGCAGGAGTACCTCGCGGACGGCATCACCGAGGACTTGATCGCAGGGTTCGCGCGCCTGCGCTGGCTGTTCGTCATCGCCCGCAACTCAAGTTTCACCTACAAGGCAAGGCGGCAGACGTGCGCCAGGTCGCCCAGGAGCTCGGGGTGCGCTACGTCCTCGAGGGCAGCGTGCGCGTCGCCGGCGGGCGCATGCGGGTGACGACGCAGCTCATCGACGCGGAGAGCGGCAAGCACATCTGCGCCGATCGCTACGACCGCGAGCTGCGCGACCTCTTCGCCGTCCAGGACGAGATCACCGAGCGCGTGGTCGCCGTCGTCGAGCCGCACCTCTATGCTGAGGAGGGCTTCCGGGCGGCCTCGAACCCACCCGACAGCATAGACGCCTGGGGACTCGTCGCCCGCGCCGTGGTGATGTTGAACAAGTTCGACCGCGAGCAGAACATGGAGGCGCAGGCCCTCCTGCGCCGGGCGATCGCACTCGAGCCGACCTACGCGCGGGCGCATGCACTTCTCGGCTGGGCGATCTACTGGGCTACTTACTCGTATTGGCTGCCGGACCGGGAGGACTCGGTCAGGCAGGCGTCGGTCCATGCGCAGGACGCCTTACAGCACGATCGGGCCGACCCTTGGGCGCGGATGGTGTTTGGCTTGTGCCTCAGCTCCGCGGGCCAGCATGAGCGGGCCCTTGGCGAGCTGCAGGCCGCGCTCAACCTCAACCCGAGCTTCGCGCTCGGCCATATCGTGTTCGGATGGGCACTGCTGCGCGCCGGCCATTTCGACGAGGCGCTCGTGGAAACCGGGTGGGCCCTCCGTATGAGCCCGGTGGACGATTTCGCCGGCTTCTATACGACGATCCATGGCCTCGCGCTCGTCGCCACGCGGCAGTTCGAGGAGGCGCTTCCCTACCTTCGCGCTTCAATTGCGGGATCGCACTCGGGCCAGTACCACTCGCTCATCAGCTGCTGCGGGCACCTGGGCTTGATCGAGGAAGCGCAGGAGTACATCGCCGCACGCAACAAGCTCGGCCCCCCGGTCCGGCTCAGTGTGTTGCGCCGGAACCTCGCGCATTTTGCCCACCGAGACGTGTTCCTTGAGGGGCTCGCGAAGGCTGGCGTGCCTGAATAAGCCTTCGGCGCGGTTGGATTGGATGGCACATCTACCTTCAAAGCGCTGAACCTGCGAGGCGCCCACGCAGGATGCCCGCCCGGGGCTCCGCCGAAGTGGCGTCGCGCGGGCGCGGCATAGATCACATCTCGTCGTGCAGCCGTCGCGCCTTCTCCACGAGCTCGCGCACGGCCTCGACGGCATCCTCAATCTCGGAGAAGCCGCAGCCGTCCACCAGCTCGCGCTCGCTTCCGCGAAAGAGCTCGACCCACAGCGGCAGGAACGGCATGTTGTCGGGCGGGAACTCCGTCAGCCGCACCTCGTAGTGGCCGAAGCGGGCCAGGATCGCGGTGCGCCCCCCGTCCTCAGCTGCAGGCAGGAGCGGAAGGCCCGTGTAGAGATGGAGCAGCAGGCGCTCGACCTCCTCCCCATCGCAATCCTTCATGGCGCGCCAAGGGGCGCGCGGCACAACCGGTCATTCGTGTGATCCTTGGCTCGTGGTACTGCGCCACGCGGTCCGGCAACGGATCCGCGTACAAAGGCGCAACCAGAGTGCTGCTTTGCAGCCCCGCTCCCGCTTTCGACGACAAGGCTGCCTAATGGCCCTTCTTCCAGCGCGCCGATGCTGCGGCTCGCGCGGCTTCGGATGGTTGACCGCCTCGGGCTTCAGAGCCGCTGCGCTTCCTCAACTAGATCGTGCCCCACCTCGATCTCCCCGACGCTAATATCGGCTATCGGCTTGCCGAACTCGTTAGGATAATGGGGATGCTCTGGAAGGGCTATGACCTTGCCCTGTTTTCTTCGGACCAGAGTGAGCTTGAGACGGCTGCCTCGGTTCTGCCTGTTGCCCCGCATGCGGCGGTCGCGCAACGGGCCGGGGCGCGGAGGAAGGTGTGAAACGCCTACGCGTCTTTGAACGGCAGGAGTTTCGGGTGCTCCCAAGGCCGGGCAAGGCCGGAAGCTGAGCCTTCTTACGCGATTAAAGGAATCCGCGATGGTGAACAGAGCTTTCCTGCAGCACACGCTCCGTCTGCTCGTTGTTGCGCTCGCAGCAGGCGCGGCGGGATGTGTGGTTCAGCAGAAACCCAGAGGGGTCTTCCCGACCGAACACCTTCCGCCGCCACCGTCGGAGCGGGGTTTAAAAGGTGTCCCCAGTCAAACCGAAGCGCAGGCTGGGGCACCGGCGCGCAAGCCACTGAGCGTGCCGCGATAATGGCCCACAAGCCCCGCACGCTGCTCGCCGCTTACCGCGATAGAACCCGGCGGCAGCTGGCGCTTCGGCCAGGCCCAGTCCGTTGTGGGAGTGCGTTATCGAAGGTGTGCTGGCGGTGGAGGACCCGGCCGCTTTATCACCCATTTCCGACGACCGTCGGCTGAACTGTCTAACGGGCCAGGGGCGTGATTCGCCGGAGCATATCAGTGCAGAAGCCGTATGCTCCAACTGAGCAGCGCGATGATCGCAGTTGCTACGAACAGAAGCCGGTGAACGTTCAGCACCGAATGTATCATCGGCTTCCTCCCTGCTGCAGGGTATCCATGCCACTAATTGCTGGCGGTTGTTCGTCCGTATTCGTAGGCGCATCGAGGTACCCAACCAGGCGGGCTATCTCCCTTGGGATCGGCTCGTTCAGAACGTCGGCGTAGAGATGTGCAATGCTTCGCGCTATCCCGAGCTGCCGCCCGCGCTCGACCGACATCAAACGTTCCGCATAGTCACGAATGATCGTGTTGGTCGGTGCGCAAATACCATTCGATGAAGATCGAGTTTGCAATTTACGGCTCCACATACATCAAGAGAGCTGTCTCACCGGGATCGGTACCGACCCTCTTTTCAATGGTAGCCAAATCACGGGCTCCAAAGGCAACGAGCCGAGGGGCCCGGCCGGTCGTAACGAACGAGATCAGCGTGAGGGCGACGTGTACTGAAAGTCGAAATCGCTTAGGGTGAAAAAGCAGACCGCGTGACCTCCACCCCGACGGGGGACATGCGTCCGTTGAGTGCGAAGGTCGTCGTCGTGCTCTGGAGATCTTCCTGAGGCTTTCAGCTTAGCGTTGCCGGTTCGAGCTGCGGCGCATCTCATAAGGAGCACGCGGCCCAACTGCGTTCCCGGGGGGCGGGGCTCAC
>JAREAF010000432.1 GCA_029240475.1 Rhodospirillales bacterium
GGTCTGGAGTCCGCCGACGATGATGGAGAAGCGGTCGAACCAGATGCCGACGCCGATGGAGACGCCGACAAAGACCCCGCCCACAGTGCTCAACCGGGCACTCCTGAACCACAACAACTGCGGGATCAGGACAGAATAGACAATAGCCGTCCAGTAGAGCCCCGCATAATCGCCGGTCATGCGCGTGAAGGTCGCCTCCTGCGTCAGCCCGCCCGACAGGAAGGCCGCGGCGATCTCGTCGATGTAGAGATAGCCGGAGACCAGGGCGCTCGCGAGAACCAGCTTGCCCAACAGGTCGATGTCGCCCTCGTCGATGTAGCGCCCGAGACGCAGGCCCCAGCGCAGAAGCACCGCTACGAGGAGCACGATGGACAGACCTTGTGCCAAGCCCGTCGCTACGAAGTGGAGCGGCTGGCGCGTCTCATGCCAATCGGGCACCAGGGTCACGGCGAATTCGAAGGCGACGGTGCTCTGCATGATGAGGATCAGGGGCAGCACCAGGATGGCGACGAGGCGGTAGGCGCGCTGGTGATAGGCCCAATGGCGCACGGAGCCGCGCCAGCCGAGCGCGAAGACGCCGTAGATCCGCTGCACCATCGGACGCTTGGCGCGGTCCCGCAGCGTCGCGAGATCGGGTATCAGGCCCACATACCACAAAAGGCTCGTGACGATCACATGGGTGCTGATGGCCCAGAAATCCCAGGTCAGGGTGCTGCGGAACTGCGGCCAGACCTGGAAGGTCGCCGGATAGGGGAAGGTCCAGTAGAACAGCCACGGGCGTCCGAGATGGATGATGGGGAAGATTCCGGCGCAGATGACCGCAAACAGCGCGACGCCTTCCGCAAAACGATTGACCGCCGTGCGCAGATCGTGCCGGCGCAGGACCAGGGTGGCGGCAAAGAGGCTCGCCCCGTTGGCGATGCCGATCCACCAGGCATAGTTGATGAGATCGAAGCCCCAAACATAGGGGATGTTCACCCCCCAGACGCCGACGCCGATGATCGTGACGGAAAGCAGCGTATAGCCGAGGAGCGCGACGAGCCCGCCGGACGCCAGCAACGCAAGCCACCACGCCCAACCGAAGTGGGGAGAGAGTGGAACGTCGGCCACCCGGCTCGTCGCTGCATGGGCGTCGCTGGTCATTCGTCTATCCATTCTCCTTCGGGTTTTCGACACGTGCGAGGTAAGTGGTGCGCGGCTGGGTGTTGAGCGCTCCCAAGAGCGCGTAGTTGCGCGGACTTCCCTTGAGGCGGCTGACAGCGCTGTCCGGATCGTTGATGTCGCCGAATACGATGGCCTGCGTCGGGCAGGCCTGCTGGCAGGCGGTCATCACCTCGCCGTCGGCGACACGCCGGTCCTCGACACGGGCATTCGCGCGGGCAGCACCGATCCGCTGGACGCAGAAGGTGCATTTCTCCATCACGCCGCGGTCGCGCACCGTCACCTGCGGGTTCATGGCCTCGGATGGAGCCGAGACATCGGTGCCCTGATAATCGATGAAGTTGAAGCGGCGCACCTTATAGGGGCAGTTGTTCGAACAGGTCCGCGTGCCGACGCAGCGGTTATAGACCATGTCGTTGAGACCCTCGGAGGGATGCACCGTCGCGTTGACCGGGCAGACGACCTCGCACGGTGCCTTCTCGCAATGCATGCAAGGGACAGGCTGGAAATAAGTGTCGGGCGCTGCAGGATCGCCGGCGTAATAGCGGTCGACGCGCAACCAGTGCATCTCGCGCCCCTTCGCCACCTCCTCGGGGCCGACGACCGCGATGTTGTTCTCGGCCTGACAGGCGATCACGCAGGCATTGCAGCCGATGCAGGCATCGAGATCGATGGCCATGCCCCAGGCATGTTCCTTGTAGGGCCATTCAGGATAAATGGACGGATGCACAGGCTCCGGAGGCACGGCCTCTCCGGGCGCTACCACGCGCACGATGTCGCGTCCCTGCATCGAATGGTGCTGCTGCGTGGAGACCACAGGGATCTTCTCACCAACGCGCCGCATCTCCCCAGCCGCTATCCATCGCGCATCGGAGGACCGGACGGCATAGGCATCAAAGCCGATCCCATTGCCGATCCTGCCGGCCGAACGGCGGCCATAGCCGAGGGGCAGCGTTACGGCGCCCGGAGCATGGCCGGGCAGCAGCCACACAGGTGCACGCACCACGCGTCCGTTGACGGACAGGTCGACGGCGTCACCCGACGCAAGCCCGAAGACCTCCGCCGTTTCCGGAGCGATCAGGACCGCATTGCCCCAAACCTGCTTCGTGAGAGGCTTAGGGAGTTCCTGCAGCCAGCCATTGTTGGCATAGGATCCATCCCAGACCGATGGATCGGGCGCGAATAGAACATCGATCCCTCCGGATGAGGCTGGCGCCGTGGGCTCCAATCTCCAGTCCGGCTGGATAGCCACATCGACGGTCGGCGCCGCCGAGCCTTCGATCACTCCGTCTTCCAAGGATCGTGCCCAGCGCTCGTCGAAGGCGTCGCCCCAGGCCGCGCGCCATGCGGACTGAACCAGTCCGCGCCCATCCGTGTTCTGGCCCGCCATGAGGCCGAGGAACTCCTCTGCGCTCAATCCCGGCTTCAGCCGCATCGTCCCCGGCTGGCGCAGCCCCACCGTTCCGTCGAAGGCTCGCAGATCGCCCCAGCTTTCGAGCGGATGGCTTTCAGGAATGTGCCAAGTGCAGACGGAAGCCGTCTCGTCCCGATGCTGACCGAGATGAAGCGACAGCGGCACACGCCGCACGAGCGTACCGAGATCGATATCGGCCGGCGCGGTGTACACCGGATTGTCGCCGAGGATGATGAGCCGCGAGACCTGTCCGGCCTTGATCGCCTCTGCCAGATCACCAAGCGACCGGGCCTCGCCACCTAAGGTACGCAGGGGCTCGATAGCGCGGATCGTCGTGCCGAAAGCGCCGAGCCGCGCATTGATGGCAAGGGCCAGCGCGTGAACGCGGGCGGGCTGCTCGCGGCCAGCCGAGACGAGACTCCGAGGCCCGGCGCGGCGCAGCGCATCGGCCAGACGAGGTATGGCGGGATGGGAGCCGGACGGCACATCCCCAGTCTTGAGTGCCGTGGCGAGCGCCTCGACGAAGGCTTCGAAATCTCTCGGGCGGAGCGGGATCCGTTCGTCAGCACGGGCACCGACGAGGCTCGTGCGCGTCTCGACGGCGACAAGCCGGGGAAGTCCCCGATCCGGCGCTCGTCGTCGCGCCTGGTAGTCGGCCGCGTAGCGGAGATACCCTGGCTCCTCGGCGAAGAGATCGCCCCCAAAGGTCACGATGGCATCGGCCTGCGTCAGGTCGTAGGCGAGGTCCATGTCACGCCCAAAGACGGCCGTGGCGGCGGCTTGCCGACTGCCGTCGTCGACCGGTGAGAACGCATGCCACTGCGCATGCGGGAAAAGCTGGCGCGCCTGCCCGATCAGCCGGTGCAGGGTCGGCGAGGTGGTCGGCGGCATCAGGATATGCAGTCCCCTGCCCTCGTCGAAGACAAGCTCGTTGCGCACAGGACGGATGAAGTTCGTCAGTTCCTCCCAAGACTTTCGCACACCATTCTGGAGCGGAGCATCCGACCGGTCGGGATCGTAGAGGGACAGGATCTCGGCCTGCGCGAACACGTCGGTCGCGCCGAGGCTTGCGGGATGAAGCCGGTTTCCCTCGATCTTGATCGGGCGCCCTTCCT
>JAREAF010000433.1 GCA_029240475.1 Rhodospirillales bacterium
ACGCCTCCGAGGCCTACGCAAGCTCCTTGTCGACCATGGCCCTCGTCGGCTCGATGGGCCGGCGCGGAAAACCATTACGACAATGCGAAGGGGGAGAGCTTCATGGAGACGCTGAAGGTCGTGGCGGTGTATCTCAATGGCCTATGAAGGCTTAGAAGACGTCACTGCCGATCTCCGGCGATTCAGCGACACGTCTACAACACAGGGCGGCTCCACCCCGAGCTCCGCTACCTGAGTCCCATCGGCGAGAGAATCGCATGGCGCGGCAAGGAGGGGACGCGGCTGGTGGCCAAGCCGGTCGCCGATTTCAGCATGGCGATGCGACGAGCCGAGAGGCCGCAGCCGTAGCCAATCAAGCGCGGCAATGTCTGGGATCGGCTCGGGGCGACTGGATGCGAGAGCAAAGATAACCGCGGCCGATCGCTCGTCCGATGGGAGCGCGCCATGCAGGATAATGGGCTGGTACAGGACCCGGCCGTGGCCGAGATGGCGAATTGCAATGACCAACCGCCCCCCACGGTCAGCGTCGTACAGATCGAGCTCGCGTGTATCAGGACGTCGGCAGCGATGACGGCGTCCGGGATGTGCCCGGAACCAACGTCGATCAAGGTGCGCTATTTCATCAAACGGTCGCGGCATGCCGGTAACCGGATCTGGACATCCTTCCGTGCCGCCCGATGGAGCAAGCCGCACGAGGGCGTAGAGGCCTCGCCAAGTCGGAACGATGAGGATCCTGCAAACTCAAGTTATTCAGTGTGGGCGATTTGGCAACCATTTTTCAGGAAATTTTACTCGAAAGCATGGTCGCTGCGCTGGCGCGGGCCGAGCGGCAGGCAGGCCCGGCTCGGGCGGACCATCTGCAGGTTGCATGCCGTGTTTTTGGTACGGCTGCCCATTGTCGCGACCCAGCCGGCGCCGAGACGCCCGTCAGCGCTCGCCCGGGCAATCTCTTCCCCGTCTAAGAGTCACGCCCGGCGCGGCCCTGATCGGCCGCAAGCGTGCTCGCGGGAGCCCGGCCCGGCAGCGATGTCGATGGTGCGCGGCGCCGCACCGGCGACGAACAGGGCCCACATCTCGCGGTACGCGCGCTCAAGCTCGTCGGCCAGACGAGCCGGGTTGAACAGGGCGGCGCTCGCCCCGTTTGGCGAGCAATCGGCGCCGGAGCGCGGCGAGGCGGTCCGGGTCGCCGGCGAGTTCGATCGCGATCGCCTCGTACTGGTCGAGCGTGGGTGCCACCAACTCGGGCAAACCGGTCGAGCGCAAGATGCTTGACCCCATGCGCGAGGCATAGTGCGACCCTTCCTGTGTGACCACCGGCACGCCCGCCCACAACGCATCGCTCGTGGTCACGCCGCCGTTGTAGATGCACGTGTCCAGGACCAGATCGGCGAGCGGCAAGCGCGCGAGGTTGTCGGCATAGGGCAGCCGTCGCGCGAACAGCAGCCGGCTGCCGCCGACCCCACGCTTCTCGGCTTCGCGGCGCAGGTTCTCGGCAGCGGCGGGGTTGCCGGGGCACAACCAGAGGACCGCGCCCGGTACCCGGCCCAGAATCCGCATCCAGCGGGCGAAGGTGGCCGGCTCGATCTTGTGGCCCGCATTGAAAGAGCAGAAGACGAACGCATCCTCCGGCAGATCGACATCCGCACGCGAAACGCTGCCGAGTTCGGTGTGCGCTGCGTAGTCGATCGCGAAGGCGTGTGGCAGCCGCACCAGCTGCTCGCTGTAGTGGCCGCGGTGCTCGTCCGGGCTGAGGATCCGGTCCGTAATGAGATAGTCGATGAAATCGCTGCCGGTGCTACCGGGAAAGCCAAGATAGGTCACCTGCACCGGCGCTGGCTGAAAGGGCGCAGATTTCCAGCCGGTTGCGAGTCGTGTGGCCGGCGAGGTCCACCAGGATGTCGATCTGGTCGGCGTGGATCCGCCGCGCCGCATCGGGAAACGGCAGCGCGCACACATCGATGAAGCGCTCGCTGCAGCGCTCGACCAGCGCACGGCACCGGCTGCCATCGTCCTGGCCGTAGGAATACGCGAACACTTCGACCCGGCTGCGATCGTGAGCGGCGATCGTCTGGCATATCATATGCCCGACCGGGTGCTCGCGAAGATCACCAGACAGATAGCCGACCCGCAGCCGCGGCTTGTCATGCCGGCGACCGTTTTTGCAGGACAGAGCGATGGCCGCCTATGGTCGCCGGCGCATTGGGGTGTTCGCGACCGTCGCCACCTCTCAGGCGACTAAGTCCGCCATCCGCTGCGCGATAAATGCCGCCTGTGTTCGATTCGCCGCGTTGAGTTTTTTCAGGATCCGACGCACGTGTACCTTCACGGTGGTCTCCTCAATGTTCAACTCACGGGCGATAACTTTGTTGGGCTGACCTTCCTTGAGCAGTTCGAGGACGCGCTGCTCCCGGCGCGTCAGGCAGTGCGTCTCCGTTCGCCCGGCTTCGGTACCCCGCGGTCGTTTGCGGTGCACCGCGGCATTGATCAGCATGTCGAGGGGTACGAACGTGCCTCCCTTCCGAACGATCCGCAGCGCCTCGATCAGGATGTCCGGATCGAGGCTGGAAGGACAATACGCCCGAGCTGACAGATTGAGGGCGTCGAACACGGCAGACAGATCCTCTCGATCCGACATCACGACAATTGGCACCCCCGGCAGCACGTCCCCTAGGCAGGTGAAGATCCTCCTGATCTCCGGGTTGCTGCAACTGTGTTCTCCCGTATCAATCACGAAGAGATCAATGGCTCCCTCCTGACCGACAACGCTCTCGCGGAGGTTTTCAACCAAAGCGATCTTAACGTGAAGTCCGCTCATTTCTAGGAAGCGCGCTAGACATCGCTGCCGAAATCTTCGCCCGCCCACCAACGCCACTGTGATTTGCGTCTCCTCGCCACTGATGCCGCCCATGGCTTCCCCCGCTTGGTACTCACTTGGCGGTTGCCCGCTCTGCATGCACAGCAATTTCGGATTTAGCAGGTCCGATCTTTGGTAGCGTCATCGGGGATGGCAGAATCTATCTCCAGTAGGATCATATGGCAATTTAGAAGCCCGGTAGCCGCCACGGTCGCTGTCGCAAAGATCGAGCTCGCCCGTATCAGGCGATCGGCAGCGGTGCCGTCTTTCGGGATGTGCCCAGAACCAGCGCCGATCAAGCCGGACAATTTCATCCAGCGCGCACGCCATTGCGATGGGGCCCGAAAGTGTGTGGCCAGCCCCCTCTTGCCGGCCACACGGATTCAGATCCGGAGAACGCACCAACCTGCAAGCCATAATCTCTGATGAGCAACGACGCAAGCGGAATAAACCCTAGGTTTTTACTAAATATTACCTAAAATCATGGTTGAGTGGAGCCTGTGCCATGGGACCGGTGGGCTTCGGCCACCAGCCCCTTGCCTCAGCGCTCCAGAGCAGTAGCCCGGACGCCTGTAGGGTTTCCCGATCTCGGCACCTTCCGGGCGCGGCATTCAGCTTGGCTTCGAGGTATCGCTCCCCACGGTCGTGTCGCGAAGTTGGTGGAACGTATGGCCCGCCCCGCCTGCAAGCGGCATCAGCTGAGCTGACTTGACCCGTCTGCGCCAACGTATCCGGTCTCAGGGCAGGGCCCTGGCCAAGATGGAGAGTCGCGCGTCCCGGTCCTCATAAATTGGTCGGCGTCGAAGCGCCATTT
>JAREAF010000434.1 GCA_029240475.1 Rhodospirillales bacterium
CACGGTCGCCGTGGCGAGGATCGCGATGATGATCGCGCCCGGCACGCGCAAGCGGTCGAGCGCCACCATCAGGAAAAAGCCGAGCACCGCCAGGATCGTGGTCGGCGCATGCAGGTCGCCCAGCGTTACCAGCGTCGCCGGATGATCGACGACGATGCCGGCCGCCTGCAGCGCGATGATGCCGAGGAAGAGGCCGATACCCGCGCCGATGGCCATCTTCAGGGATTTCGGGATGGCGTTGATGATCCATTCGCGGACCGGAAGGATCGAGAGGATCAGGAAGATGACGCCGGAGATGAAGACCGCGCCGAGCGCCGCCTCCCAGGTGAAGCCCATCCCCTTGACCACGCCGAAGGCGAAGTAGGCGTTGAGACCCATGCCGGGCGCGAGCGCGATCGGGTAGTTGGCGACCAGCCCCATCATCGCCGAGCCGAACGCCGCCGCCAGGCAGGTCGCGACGAACAGCGCCCCCGGATCCATGCCCGTGACGGAGAGGATCGAGGGATTGACGAAGATGATGTAGGCCATGGTCAGGAAGGTCGTGACGCCGGCGAGGATCTCGGTCCTCGCGGTCGTCCCGAACTCCCTCAGATGGAATTGCCGCTCGAGCAGCGCTCCGAGCGATCCGCCGGCCGATTCGCTCGGCAAGGTGTCGATCTTGGACATGCCCCCAGACTCCCGTTGTGACCGCCGCGTCCGGCAAACCCCCATCGGCCGGACCGGCTCCAAGAGGGAAGAGATGCCTGCTCCGACGGCGAGTCAAGGTGGAACTCCACCCGTTCCGAAACTTGCCGAATCAGAGCTCTATGAGCCGATTCGGAACCTCGTCCGGATTGCGGTCGTCGCTTGGGAAAGCCTCGGAAAGCAAGGCGGTGGCGGCCGTGATTGCGTCCGTGAGTGCAGTGGCCAGAGGACCTGTGCGGGCGGCTTGGACGAACTGGTTCACGACCATCTGCCAGGCCTCCGAGTCGATCCGTTCGGCGACTCCGGCGCCGGCGAGGATCTCGACCCGGCGCTCGGCGCGCGCGATGAAAAGGAGCACGCCGGCGCGGTCCCTCGGGGTGGTCAGCCCCAGATCCATGAAGAGCGTGCGGGCGAGCCGCCGTGCGCGGTCGTCGCGCATCCTCGAGGGGACCAGGCGCACGGCGATCGCATCGGGGAGCAGGATCGCGCTGAACGCGATGAACAAGCCCGCCGGCAGGATCGCCAGCCAGAACGCATCCTCCAGGAGCCCGGTCGCGAGCACCAGGGGCGGCGCCAGGACGGCGATCAGCGCTGGAGCCAGGAGCCGTATCTCCGGGTAACGGTCGGCCGAGCCCGCGACGGCGACCGCGAATTCAGCCGCGCTGCGCAGCTCCGCATCGGCGATGGCGGCGAGCACCTGTTCGCGCTCGGCCTGGGTCAGCGGCACCATGGCGACTTCACCAGCGGCCGGAGGCGCCGCCGCCTCCCGAGCGCCCGCCGCCGCCGGAGAATCCACCGCCGCCGCGCCCGAAGCCGCCGCTTCCGAATCCTCCGCTGCGTCCGCCGAAGCCGCCGCGGCCGCCGATCCACACGCCGGGCAGCCCCGTCCCCCAGATCCGGCGGCGCCGCCGACTGCGGCGGTTCAGGATCATGACCAGAATGATCCAGGCGAGCACCATGAGGAATGGCGCCAGCGCCTGGATCTCGTCCTGCGCGGGCGGAGCGGCGATCGGCTCGTAGGTGCCTTCGACCACCGCGAGAATCCCGTCCACGCCGCTGGTGATTCCGCCCGGCAGGTCTTCGGCCCGGAAGCGCGGCAGGATGCGCGAGTGGATGATGTCGGAGCTGAGCGCGTCCGTCAGAGTGCCCTCCAGCCCGTAGCCGACCTCGATCCGCACCTCGCGCTCGTTGGGGGCGACGAGGAGCAGGACTCCATTGTTGCGGTCCTTCTGACCCAGGCCCCAGGCGCGCAGCAGGTCGACGGCGAAGCGCTCGACGTCGTAGCCCTGCAGGTCGGGCACCGTGGCGACCACCACTTGGTTGGAGGTCCGGGCTTCGTGCGCGGCAAGCTGCTCGGTGAGGGCCGCCTCCTGCACCGGGCTCAGCACGTTGGCGAGATCGACGACCCGCCCGGTGAGCGGGGGCAGCTTCGGCTGCGCGAACGCGGGGAGCGCGGTAAGGAAGAGCAGTAGGCCCACGACCGCAGCGGTTCTCATCCTTCGAGGGCCGCTTCCCGGCCACCTCAGGATGAGGATGGGTTTGTGAGCCTCGGTCCGCCTCCTCATCATGAGGTGCGAGGCAAAGCCGAGCCTCGAAGGAGAGGAGGCGGTCCTCGCAAACAGCATCAGAACGTCACCTTCGGCGCGGCCTCCGTGCCCTCGGCGACGGTGAAATTCTGCTTGGGCTCGGCGTCCGGATAAAGGAACGCGGCCCACCAGCGGCCCGGAATCGTGCGCAGCTCGGTGTTGTACTGCCGCACGGCCTCGATGTAGTCCCGCCGCGCCACGGCAATGCGGTTCTCCGTCCCCTCCAGCTGCGATTGCAGGGCGAGGAAGTTCTGGTTGGCCTTGAGGTCGGGATAGGCCTCCGCGACGGCGATGAGACGGCTCAGCGCGCCGGTCAGCGCCTGCTGGTTCTCCTGGAAGCGCCGGAACGCCTCCGGGTCCTCGGTAACGTCGGGCGGCAGCTGCATCTGCCCGACGCGCGAGCGCGCCTCGGTCACCGCCTCCAGCACCTCGCGCTCGTGCTGGGCGTAGCCGCGCACGGTCTCGACGAGGTTCGGCACCAGGTCGGCGCGGCGTTGATACTGGTTCAGCACCTCCGCCCAAGCCGCATCGGCGCGCTCCTCCAGGGTCGGGATCGTGTTGATCCCGCAGGAGCCGAGCAGCAGCATCAGCGGCACCAGAACGATGGCGGACCAGCGTCGGGAGAGAGCAAGGCTCGGGGCGGTGGCCATAGGGATTTCCTTCGGTCGTGCAAGCGCTTGGCCGCGCAACGGTACGCGAGCCGGGGCGCGCCAGCAATCGGCCCCCGAGATGGACATTGCGCGGGCGTTTGCCTAGAGTTCGCCGCCTTCGAAAGGGGAGAGACTGAAGGATGCGGCTGTCCGCCTATTTCCTGCCGACCTTGCGCGAGACGCCCGCCGAGGCGCAGATCGCCTCGCACCGCCTGATGCTGCGGGCGGGCATGATCCGGCAGGCCAGCGCCGGCATCTATTCCTGGCTGCCGCTCGGCTTCCGCGTGCTGAAGCGGATCGAGCAGATCGTCCGCGAGGAGCAGGACGCCGCCGGCTGCCAGGAGATGCTGATGCCGACCATCCAGTCGGCCGATCTCTGGCGCGAATCCGGCCGCTACGAGGATTACGGCAAGGAGATGCTGCGCATCCGCGACCGCCACGACCGCGAGATGCTCTACGGCCCCACCAACGAGGAGCTGATCACCGAAATCTTCCGCAGCGCGGTGAAGAGCTATCGCGAGGTCCCGAAGCTCCTCTATCACATCCAGTGGAAGTTCCGCGACGAGGTGCGGCCACGCTTCGGCGTGATGCGCGGGCGCGAGTTCCTGATGAAGGACGCCTATTCCTTCGACATCGACTATGCCGGCGCGCGGCGCTCCTACAACAAGATGTTCGTCTCCTACCTGCGCACCTTCGCGCGCATGGGACTGAAGGCGATCCCGATGCA
>JAREAF010000043.1 GCA_029240475.1 Rhodospirillales bacterium
AGGCGGCACGAGCCCCTATTTGCTGCGGAAAGGTCGCGGGAACATCGATGCGCTGCCCGTTCTGCGGACACGAGGATACCCAAGTCAAGGACTCACGCCCGGCGGAAGACAGCGCCACCATTCGCAGGCGCCGCCAATGCCCGAATTGCGGGGCGCGTTTCACCACCTTCGAGCGGGTGCAGCTGCGCGAGCTGACGGTGGTGAAGTCCTCCGGTCAGCGCGAGCCGTTCGATCGCGACAAGCTCGCCCGATCCATGCAGATCTCCCTGCGCAAGCGGCCGGTCGAGCCCGAGCGCGTCGAGCGCGCGGTCAACGGCATCGTCCGGCGCCTGGAAAGCATGGGGGAGACGGAGATCCCGACCAAGGTGATCGGCGAGATGGTCATGGACGCCCTGGGCAATCTCGACCAGGTCGCCTATGTGCGCTTCGCCTCGGTCTATCGCAATTTCCGAGAGGCCAAGGACTTCGAGGATTTTGTCGGAAAGCTCAGCGCCGACCGGGACTGATCTGGGCCATATGGCGGCGGCGCTGGGCCTTGCCCGGCGCGCTCTCGGCCGGGCCTGGCCCAACCCGGCGGTGGGCTGCGTCATCCTCGATCCCGCCGGCCGGGTGGGCGGTCGCGGCCATACCGGCCGGGGCGGCCGCCCTCATGCCGAGACCGAGGCCCTTGCCCAGGCCGGGCCGCGCGCGCGCGGCGGCACCGCCTATGTGACCCTGGAGCCTTGTGCCCACCACGGCCAGACCCCTCCGTGCGCCGAGGCGCTGATCGCCGCGGGCGTCGCCCGGGCGGTGGTCGCGATCCGGGATCCCGACCCGCGCGTCTCGGGCCGCGGCCTGGAGCTGCTGCGCCAGGCCGGCATCGCCGTCGCCCTCGGGGACGGGCGCGAGGAGGCGGCGGAGATCAATGCCGGCTTTTTCACCCGCATCCGCGAGGGCCGGCCGCTCGTCACCCTCAAGCTCGCCACCAGCCTGGACGGGCGCATCGCCCTCGCCTCGGGCGAGAGCAAATGGATCACGGGCGAGGCGGCGCGGCGGCGCGGGCACTGGCTCAGGGCCACCCACGACGCCGTGCTGGTCGGGGCCGGCACGGCGCTCAGCGACGACCCACAGCTCACCTGCCGCCTCCCGGGCCTGGAGGGGCGCTCTCCGGTGCGGGTGCTGATCGACCCGAACCTGCGCGTTCCATCCACGGCGAAGCTCTATCGCGAGGCGCGCGAGGTGCCGCTCTGGGTGATCGCCGCGCCGGGGGCTCCGGAGGCGGATGCCGCCGGCCGCCAGGCCACGGGCGCCGAGATCCTGCGTCTGCCGAGCGGCCCGGACGGGCGGCCTTCCGCGATGACGGTGCTGCAGGCGCTGGGCGCGCGCGGCATCACGCGCCTGCTGGTGGAGGGCGGCAGCCGCATGGCGGCGGCCCTGCTCGACGCGGGCCTGGTGGACCGGATCGCCTGGTTCCGCGCGCCGGTCCTGATCGGGGCGGACGGGCTGCCCGCGGCGGCCCTGCTCGGCCTTGATCGGCTGGCGGCCGCGCCGCGCTTCCGGCTCACGGGCGTGGAGCGGCTCGGCCCCGACCTCCTGGAAAGCTACGCGCGGGACGATTAGTCTCCGCCGCATGTTCACCGGGATCATCATGGATGTCGGCCGCGTGCGCGCGGTCAAGCCCGGCGGCGACGCCCGCATCGAGATCGAGACCGGGCTCGATATGGGGTCGATCGCCCTGGGCGCCTCGATCGCCTGCTCGGGACCTTGCCTCACGGTTGTGGAGAAGGGACCCGACTGGTTCGCGGTCACCGCATCCGCCGAGACCTTGAGCCGCACGACGCTCGGCGAATGGAAGCCGGGCACGCGCGTCAATCTGGAGCGCGCGCTGAGGCTGGGGGACGAGCTGGGCGGGCATCTCGTCACCGGCCATGTCGACGGGATCGCAACGCTGCTGGAGGAACGGCCCGAAGGCGACAGCCGGCGTTGGGTGCTGGAGGCTCCGTCCGAGCTTGCGCAGTTCATCGCGTCCAAAGGCTCGATCGCACTGGACGGGGTCTCGCTCACGGTGAACGAGGTCGAAGAGAGCCGTTTCGGGGTCAACCTCATTCCGCACACGCTGACGCACACGACTTTCGGGGTCACGCGGGCCGGCGCCCGGCTCAACCTGGAAATCGACCTCCTGGCGCGCTACCTTCAGCGCCTCGTCGACAGCCGAGGAAGAGCCGTTGAGCTTCCACGAAATCGTTTCGCCGCCTGAGGCCCTCATCGAAGAGGCCCGCAACGGCCGCATGGTCATCCTCGTCGACGACGAGGGGCGGGAGGATGAGGGCGACCTCATCGTGCCGGCGCAAATGGCCACGCCGCAGGCGATCAATTTCATGGCGCGCTATGGGCGCGGGCTGATCTGCCTGGCGCTAACGCGCGAGCGGGTCGAGCAGCTCGGGCTGCCCTTGATGTCGCGGCAGAACGGGACGCGGCATCAGACGGCCTTCACGGTTTCAATAGAGGCGCGCGAGGGGGTGACGACGGGGATCTCTGCGCCCGATCGCGCGCGCACCATCGCGATTGCGATCGACCCCAGCAAGGGGCCGCAGGACATCGTCACCCCCGGCCATGTCTTCCCGCTCGTCGCGCGCGACGGCGGCGTGCTGGTGCGCGCGGGGCATACCGAGGCCGCCGTCGACATCGCGCGCCTCGCGGGGCTCAACCCTTCGGGCGTGATCTGCGAGATCATGAATGATGACGGCACCATGGCCCGCCGCGGCGACCTGATCCGCTTCGCGCAATTCCACAATCTGAAGATCGGCACCATCGCCGACCTGATCGCCTATCGCCGGCGCTACGACCGCATCGTCGCGCGCAGCCTCGAGACCGAGTTCGACAGCCGCTATGGCGGCCGCTTCCGAATGGTGGTCTATGTCAACAAGGTCGCCTATGCCGAGCACATCGCCTTGGTGAAGGGCGAGATCGCGGGCGAGGAGCCGGTGCTGGTGCGCATGCATGCCCTCAACGTTCTCGACGACGTGCTCGGCGATCGCGCGAGCGGCAAGGGCGGCGAGCTGCAGGCCGCCATGCGCATGATCGCCGAGGCGGGCAGGGGCGTCGTCGTGCTGATCCGCGAGCCCTTGCCAACCAGCCTTTCCGATCGCGTGCGCCAGAAACTGGAGCGATCGAAAGGCGGCTCCACCTTGCGCGACTACGGCATCGGCGCGCAGATCCTCAGCGACCTCGGCGTGCAGAGGATGATTCTGCTCTCGAACACCCAGCGCACGATCGTTGGTCTGGAGGGCCACGGCCTCACGGTGGTGGGGCAGCGGCCCATCGCGGTGGCGGACGGAGCCGAGTGATGGCTACCGCAGAGGTCAAGCCGCACATCCTGATCGTCGAGGCGCGCTTCTACGAGGAGATCTCCGACGAGCTGGCCAAGGGCGCCGTCGCCGCGCTGAAGAAAGCGGGCGTCACCTATGATCGCCTCGCCGTGCCGGGCGCCTTCGAGATTCCGGCGGCGATCCGCATGGCCATCCGCGCCATGCATTTCCACCCGCACCGACGCCGTTACGACGGCTATGTCGCGCTCGGCTGCGTCATCCGCGGCGAAACCACCCATTACGATTATGTGTGCCAGGAGAGCGCGCGCGGGCTGCAGAACCTGGCGCTCGAATTCACGCTCGCGCTGGGCTACGGCATCCTGACGGTGGAGAATGAATCCCAGGCCTGGGAACGGGCCAGGGTGGACCGCAAGGACAAGGGCGGGGACGCGGCGCGCGCCTGCCTCGCGATGATCGAGGCCAAGCGCCAGTTCGGCCTGTTCCCGAGGACCTGAGCTCATGTCCAGCGAACACGAAAGCGCGGCGGGGCCGGGCAAGGGGGGCAGCCGCAGAAGGCGGGCGCGGCTCGCCGCAGTGCAGGCGCTCTACCAGATCGAGCTGACCGGCGCTGCGGCGCCGACCACCATCGCCGAGTTCCGCCGCCATCGGCTGCAGGGCGATGTGGATGGTTTGCCGATGGACGACATCGATCCCGATTTCTTCGCCGAGCTGGTGACGGGCGTCGGGCAGAACCGCCCCGACCTCGACCGCCGCATTGCCGGCGTGCTCACCCCCGACTGGCCGCTCGAGCGCCTGGACAGCGTGTTGCGCTCGATCCTGCGCGCCGGCGCCTTCGAGCTGGCGCACCATCCGGAGACGCCGGCCAAGGTGGTCATCTCCGAATACATGGCGATCACCGATTCCTTCTTTTCCGGCCGCGAGCCCGCGCTGGTGAACGGCGTGCTCGACAGCATCGCCCGCAAGCCGGGCGCCGGGGATCCGCGCCCCGCCTTGGCATGAGCCTCCCGGGCGAGTTCGAGATGATCCGGCGCTGTTTCGCGCCGCTGGCCGGCCCCGGTTCGCTGTCGCTCATGGACGACGCCGCCATCCTTCAGCCGAGACCGGGCTGGTCGGTGGTGGCGACCGTCGACACGGTGATCTCCAGCGTGCATTTCCTTCCCGACGATCCGCCGGACCTGATCGCGCGCAAGGCGCTGCGCGTCAACCTGTCCGACCTCGCGGCGATGGGAGCCGAGCCGTTGGGCTACCTGCTCGTCACCGCATTTCCTGTCGACACGGATGAGGATTGGGTCGCGCGCTTCGCCCGGGGGCTCGCGGAGGACCAGGCGGAATTCGGCATCGGGCTGCTCGGCGGCGACACCTCCGCGACGCCCGGCCCTCTCTCGCTCACGATCACCGCCCTGGGCCAGGTCGAGAACGGCCGCGCGCTCCTGCGCTCGGGCGCCAGCCCCGGGGACCGCATCTATGTGTCGGGCACGGTTGGCGATGGCGCGTTCGGCCTGAAACTGGCCAAAGGCGCGGGGACGCGGCTCAGCCCCGAAGCGCGCGCGTTCCTCCTCGACCGCTACCGTTTGCCCCAGCCGAGACTGCGGCTCGGTCGCCGTCTGGTCGGTGTCGCCACCGCGGCGCTCGACGTTTCGGACGGGCTGGCGGCCGATCTCGGCCATATCTGCAAGACCTCGAAGGTGGGCGCTTCCGTCGAAGCGGTCCGGATTCCGCTCTCCTCTGCGGCGCGGGCGATGATCGAAGCGCGCGAGGCGAGCCGCGAAGAAGCGCTCACGGGCGGCGACGATTACGAGTTGCTCTTCACCGCGCCCGCTCACGCGGAACCGGCGCTCGCGGGTATCGCCGCCGAGCTCGATCTGCCGCTGACCCGTCTCGGCGAAATCCGCGCCGAGCCGGGGCTGGCGGTCATCGACGAGAGCGGCCAGCCGCTTCCGATCGGCTCCGGCGGGTACCGCCACTTCTGACCCGGAGCGCCCCCCGTGACGCCCCCCCGCCGCAATCTCGTGATCCTGGCCGTGGCTCAAGGCCTGGCCATGACCGCCATGACGTTGGTCATGACCACGATTGCGCTGGTCGGGGTCGAGCTCTCCCCGGTGAAGGCCCTGGCCACGCTCCCGCTGGCCCTGCAGCTCGCCGTGACCATGATCACGGCCATCCCCGCCTCGCTGCTGATGCGCCGCTTCGGGCGGCGCGCCGGGTTCAGCTTGGGCGCGGCCACCGGGATCGCGAGCGCGTTGGCGACCGCCTACGCGATCCATGTCGGCAGCTTCGCGATGTTCACGATCAGCGCGGCCCTCTACGGCATCACCCAGAGCTTTTCCGGCTTCTATCGCTTCGCCGCGATCGAGAGCGCCCCGGCCGATGAGCGCGCCAAGGCCGCCTCGCTCGTGCTCGGCGGCGGAGTGGTGGCCGGATTCCTCGGCCCCACGCTCGCGGTCTTCACCCGCGACCTCATCGCGGAGAGCCTCTTCTCCGGCAGCTTCCTCGCCATCGCGGGGGTGTGCGCGTTGGTCCTCGTCCTGCTGCAGGGCCTGCGCATGCCGCCCCTGGCGGACAGCCCCGGGACGGGAGCCGGCGCGGTTTCCGACCTGCTGGCCAGGCCGGTGTTCCTGGTCGCCATGGCGGCTGCGGCTGTGGGCTATGCCAGCATGAGCCTCGTGATGACCGCCACGCCGCTGGCCATGGCGGCGCACCACCATGACTTCCCGGCGACCGCCTTCGTCATTCAGTGGCATGTGGTGGCGATGTATGCGCCGGCCTTCCTGACGGGCACGCTGATCCAGCGTTGGGGGGTCCTCAATGTGATCGTTGTCGGCGCCGCTGCGATCCTCGCGACCGTGGCGATCAATGAATCCGGGACGGGGCTGGGCCAGTTCTGGACCGCGCTGGTGCTGCTGGGTGTGGGGTGGAACTTCATGTATGTCGGCGGCACGACCTTGCTGACGGAGGGCTATCGCGTGGAGGAGCGCGCCAAGGCGCAGGCGCTGAACGAGTTCGTGATGTTCGGGCTCATCACGGCGGCCTCTTTCGGCTCGGGCCTGTTGCAGCAGACGGCCGGCTGGAGCTGGGTCAATCTTGCGGTGGTCCCGGGAATCCTGGCCGTGGCCGCCGCCACCCTGTGGCTGCGGGGACGCAGGCGCGAACTGCCGGCCTAGACTCCCGCCGCAGGGCTGGTTCTGCAGTCTTTTCCAGGCCATGAGCGGTTGCTTTGGACCGGCAGTTCTGGCATGGTCCCGCCGCTTTTCCAGGGGCACCGGAGTTTTGTCGAACCGGCCGGAACCCTCCGGCCCATCCGGGCGCCCTCCTCAAGGGTTCGGGTAAAGGACTGAAGGACGATGACAGCGACCTATTGGTTGGTGATCGCTTGCGGCGTGCTCTCGCTGATCTACGCCGCCTATGCCAGCCGCGCCGTGATGGCGGCCAGCACCGGTTCGGAGCGCATGCGGCAGATCGCCGGAGCGGTGCAGGAGGGCGCCAGGGCCTATCTCAACCGCCAATATATGACAATCGGGCTGGTCGGAATCGTGATCGGCGTCATTTTGGGAGTGACGCTTGGCCTCCATGTCGCGATCGGCTATGCGATCGGCGCGATTCTTTCCGGCGCTGCCGGTTACATCGGAATGAACGTCTCGGTGCGCGCCAATGTGCGCACGGCCGAGGCGGCGCGCACCGGCTTGGCCCCGGCGCTGGAGATCGCCTTCAAGGCCGGCGCGATCACCGGGATGCTGGTGGTCGGGCTCGGCCTGCTCGGGGTCGCCGGCTACTATTTCATCCTGCGCGGAAGCTTCGATGCGGCCGATCCGGCCCAGTTGCGGTCGATCCTCGAGGCGCTGGTCGCGCTCTCCTTCGGCGCCTCGCTGATCTCCATCTTCGCGCGCCTGGGCGGCGGCATCTTCACCAAGGGCGCGGACGTCGGCGCCGACCTCGTCGGCAAGATCGAGGCCGGCATCCCCGAGGACGACCCGCGCAACCCGGCCGTGATCGCCGACAATGTGGGCGACAATGTCGGCGACTGCGCCGGCATGGCCGCCGACCTGTTCGAGACCTATGCCGTGACGGTGGTCGCGACCATGCTGCTCGCCGCCATCTTCTTCACCGGCCCGCAGCAGGAAGTGATGATGCTGATTCCGCTGGTGATCGGCGCCGTCTGCATCCTGGCGTCCGTGGCGGGGACATACTTCGTCAAGCTCGGCTCCAACAACAAGATCATGGCCGCGCTCTATCGCGGCTTCGTCGCCACGGCGGCGATCTCGGCCGTGCTGATCGGGGGCGTCGTCGCCTGGATGCTCGGCTTCACGAACGAGTTCCAGATGGGCGATCGCGTGATCCAGGGCCGCCACATCTTCTATTGCGCCCTGGTCGGGCTCGGCGTGACCGGCCTCATCGTCTGGATCACGGAGTACTACACCTCGACCGCCTACCGCCCGGTGCGCTCGGTCGCCGAGGCATCGATCACCGGCCATGCCACCAACATCATCCGCGGCCTCGCCGTCTCGATGGAGGCGACGGCGCTGCCGGTGGTGGTGATCTGCGCCGGCATCATCGTCGCCTACATGAATGCCGGCCTCTTCGGCATCGCGATCGCGGCGACCACGATGCTGGCGCTCGCGGGCATGGTGGTGGCGCTCGACGCCTATGGTCCCGTCACCGACAATGCCGGCGGCATCGCCGAGATGTCGAACCTGCCGAAGGAGGTCCGCGTCACCACCGACGCGCTGGACGCGGTCGGCAACACGACCAAGGCGGTCACCAAAGGCTATGCGATCGGCTCGGCCGGGCTTGCCGCGCTCGTGCTGTTCGCGGCCTACACGGAGGACCTGAAGCACTACTTCCCGAACGTGCCGATCGAGTTCCGCCTGCAGGACCCCTATGTGGTCATCGGGCTCTTCATCGGCGGCCTGCTGCCCTATCTGTTCGGGGCCATGGGCATGACCGCGGTCGGGCGCGCGGCGGGCGCAGTGGTGATCGAGGTCCGCCGGCAGTTCCGCGAGATCAAGGGCATCATGGATGGCACGGGCAAGCCCGAATACGGCAAGGCCGTCGACCTGCTGACCAAGGCGGCGATCAAGGAGATGATCATCCCCTCGCTGCTGCCGGTGCTGGCGCCGATCGTGCTCTATTTCTTGATCAACGCGATCGCCGGGCAGGCGGCCGCCTTCACCGCGCTGGGCGCGATGCTGCTCGGCACGATCGTCACCGGGCTCTTCGTCGCGATCTCCATGACCTCGGGCGGCGGCGCCTGGGACAATGCCAAGAAGTACATCGAGGACGGCCATCACGGCGGCAAGGGCTCGGACGCCCACAAGGCGGCCGTGACCGGCGACACGGTCGGCGACCCCTACAAGGACACGGCCGGCCCGGCGGTGAACCCGATGATCAAGATCATCAACATCGTCGCGCTGCTCTTGCTGGCGATCCTCGCGCGCAACGCCTGATCGGCGGCCCTCAACGAGAAAGGCCCCGGAGGGTCGCCTCCGGGGCCGCCTCTTTATCCGTGCGGCGTGGGCTCAGGGGACCGGCGAGGGCAGACGCGGCGCGGCGGGTCCCTCATCGGTATTGAAGCGGCCGAGATTGCCGAAGAGCTGCTGCAGCACGGAGAGCTCCTGGCCGGCGGTCGGGGTGGTGCGATCGACCAGCTCGATCTCGCGCGCAGCCTCCGGGCCGTAGATCTTCACGTCGTCCACGACCCCGTCCGGATCGAAATGAACCGCAACGACCTGCTGCTCCAGCACCTCGGGCTCGAAGAAGGCGAACTTCTCCGTCTTGCGGCCGATGTAATACCAAGTCTGGTCGTTGAAGGTGGCGACCGTGGTCGGCGAGCCAAGCAGGTCCTCGACCGTGCCGCGGGTCGATTCGCCCGGGGTGATCTGGCTCACGACCTCAGGGTCGGCGAGATTGCCGCGGGTGTCCACCCGCCCGGTGCATGCGCCCAACGCAAGCGCGACCGCCGCTGCGGCGAGTATCTGACCGTTTCGACCGAGCATCGTGGCGTTCCGCCCTCCCTTGCCGCGCGGCTGCGAGCGGCATTGCTGGAACGGGCCTGTCGGCCCATCTTCTAGGCGGGGCGAAGATCGCACCCGCATTCCCCGCGTGTCAACGAGGCCGAGGCTTGTTCATGAGAGGCTGGTTGCGTTCCGATTCGGCCCGCAAGAGCGCCGAGGAACTCTACGCGGCCGCCGTGGCGCAGGCCCGCCGCCCGGAATTCTATGCAAGTCTCGGCGTGCCGGACACCATCGACGGCCGCTTCGAGCTGGTGGCGCTGCACACCTTCCTGGTCCTGCGCCGGCTGAAGGGGCAGGGGCAGGCCGCCGAGGCCGGGCAGGCGCTAGTGGACCTGTTTATCCAGGACATGGATGCGAGCCTGCGCGAGCTCGGTGCCGGGGATCTCGGCGTGGGCCGGAAGGTGAAGGCGATGGCGCAGGCCTTCTATGGCCGCATCGCCGCCTACGACAGCGGGCTCGCGGGTTCCGCCGCGACCCTCGAGGACGCTCTCCGGCGCAACCTGTTCGGGACCAACCCTGAGCCCGGCCCCGATCCGGCGACGGTTTCGGCGCTGGCCGATTATGTGCGCCGGGAAAGCGACGGGGCGGCATTGCCGATCGAGGCCCTGAGTTTCGGAGCGCCTCCGGCCCCCCAGGATGGTGCATCCGGCCCGGGGCCGGGCCGTTGACCCTGCAACGGCTGGTCTCTTATGGTCCGCGCCTCCATGCGGGTGCGGGGGGAGGGCGTTGACATGCCGAGGCGTGTGGAGGCTCAGCAGCCGGAATTCTCGCGCTCGGTCTCGATCGATGAGATCGGGCCGGAGGGAGTCGCGCTGGAGGTCGAGGCCGATCCAGCGGAACGGGAGGCGCTGGCGCGCCGCTTCGGGCTGGTGAGCCTGGACCTGCTGAAGGGGTCGGCGACGGTGTTTCCGGTCTCGCGCAGCCTCTTCAGGGTCGAGGCGCGCTTCGAGGCCGAACTTGTCCAGACCTGCGTGGTGACCCTCGACCCTTTCCCCGTGCGCCTGGAGGACTCGTTCTCGGCATTGTTCGGCGAGGGCGGCCCCGGGCTGGCCGCGCTCGTTTCGGGCGATGAGGATGAGGACGAGCCGGAGCCGATCGAGGGCGGCGCGATCGATCTCGGGGAGACCGTGGCGCAGCATCTAGCGCTTGCGCTCGACCCCTACCCGCGCAAGCCGGGGGCGAGCCTGCCGACCGAGTACGCGGCCGGCGCGGAAGAAGCCACATCCGGGCGGGTGAAGCCGTTCGCCGGGCTCGCCGAGCTGAAGACGCCCCGCGAGCGGTGAAATCGAGGGCTCCCCTTGTAGGCAGCCGGGATTTTGATTAAGAGAGGGCGCCCTTCGAGAGCCCCAGCAGGAAGTAAATCATGGCCGTTCCTAAGAAAAAGACATCGCCGTCGCGGCGCAACATGCGCCGGTCGCATCACGCGCTGAAGGCCGTCGGTCCTCACGAGTGTCCGAACTGCGGCGAGCGCAAGCTTCCCCATCACGTCTGCAAATCCTGCGGCCACTATGATGGCCGCGAGGTCGTGAAGGTCGAGGCCGCCGGCTAGAGCCGCGATCGGCCTTCGCGGAAAATGCCGTGAACCCGATCACCATCGCCCTGGACGCAATGGGCGGCGACCATGCCCCGGACATGGTCGTCCGCGGCGCCGATCTGGCGCGCCAGCGCCATCCGCATGTCCGCTTCCTGCTGTTCGGCATCGAGGGGCGCCTGAAGCCCCTGGTCGAGCGGCTGCCGGCGCTGGCTCAGGTCGCGGAGATACGCCACGCCGAGGACGTGATCCGAGGCGAGGACAAGCCCTCGGTCGCGCTCAGGGCGGGCCGGGCCTCCAGCATGAGGCTGGCCATCGACGCCGTGCGCGACGGATCGGCGGCCGCGGTCGTGTCGGCGGGCAACACCGGCGCCCTCATGGCGATGGCGAAGTTCGTGCTCAAGACCATGCCGGGCATCGAGCGGCCGGCGATCGCATCCTACTTCCCGACCTTGCGCGGGGAGAGCGTCATGCTGGACCTCGGCGCCAATGTGAGCTGCGATGCCAGCAATCTGTGCCAGTTCGCGGTGATGGGAAATGTCTTCGCCCGCACGGTGCTGGGCGTGCTGGAGCCCAGCGTCGCGCTGCTCAA
>JAREAF010000435.1 GCA_029240475.1 Rhodospirillales bacterium
GTCTCCCTGGGCAAGCCCGGAGGTGATCTCCACGACCCGATTGTTACGGTGCCCCGTTTTTATCGGTACGGTGTGAGCACGCCCGTCACGTACCACGAATACCGCCCAACCCTCCGCATTTCGAAACAGCGCTCCCACCGGCACTGTGAGTGCGTCCTCCGATCTCCAGATCGTCACGTGAATGAGGACGCGATAATCATGGCCGAGCCTGGACCATGCCTCCGGGGGATCAGTAATGCCGATGATCGTTCGCACGCGCTGCTCTTCGATCCCGAGCGCAGACACCTTCGTGAAACCCACCGGTTCGATGCGGCTTACCCGCCCGGCAATGGGCAGACCGCCCCAACCGTCGACCCGCACGGGAGCGCCGACGCTGATCTGGACGGCGTCGGTCGACAGCAGATCGGCGACGACCTCCAGATCCCCGGGATCTCCAATCTCGACCAGCGCTGCGCCCGCCGGCAGCACCGTTTCGCTTTCCTGGACAACCCTGAGCACGCGGCCGGTGACCGGAGCGAAGACCTGCATACAGCATGCAGGATCTACAACAGGTGCCGCATCGCCTGCGGGCTGAGCCAGTCGGGCGGCAATCGTCGCCCGCTCACTGCGGCGGACTTCGAGCTGCGCCTTGGCGCTCGCCAGGACGGCCTCGTTCGTGCGGACGTCGAACTCGGCCTTGTCCAGGGCTTTGGTCGAAATTGTTTGTGACCGGGCCAGTTCTCGGGCCCGCTGCAGCTCCCTTCGGGAAAAGCTCAGCGCGGTTTCGATGCGGCGGACTTCCGATTGAGCCAGGTTCACAGCGGCATCGGCAGCCGCGAGCGCTGCCTGTAGTTCCTCGTGCGAGCGGATGTCGTGAAAGCTCGGGATGGTCGAGCGCAGCGTGGCGACTACCGTTTCGTTCGCCACCACCAGATCACCGACCTCCAACGAAATTCTGGACACGATTCCCGCTAGCGGCGCAGAGACCGTATAGATATTCCGGACGCGAGTCTTGGCCTCCTCATCCACCGTGACCTCTATAGGGCCCCGCGACGCCTTGACTATGTCGACGGGAATCGGAGCCGGCCAGCCGAACCAGGCGAGCCCGCCCACAGCCAACCCCAATGCAACTATTCCGGCGGAGAGCCTCGACAACCGACTGCGCACCAGCTAGTCCCTCGTCTTCAGCACAGCAACCAAATCGAGCCGGCTCACCCGCCGCGCCACGACGAGCGCAGAAAACATTGCCGCTGTGAGCACGATGGCGCTCGCAAGCACGTAGGTAGAGTGTTCCACTACCAGACGAACCCGCATCAGTTCGCCGGCCAGATTCTCCTTCATCACCCAGGCAAGCCCGTATCCCGCCGCCCACCCGGGCGGCTGCGCAAGTACAGTGAGCAGCGCCAGCTCAAGAAGCAGCATTCGTAGAACTTCGCCGCGCGTGAAGCCCAGGACCCGAAGGCTGGCGAGGTCGCGCGCCCGTTCGGACAAGGACACTCGCGCGCTGTTGTAGATGATCCCGAAGGCGATGATGGCGGCCAGGGCCGTGTAGATGCTCGCCATCGTCGTCACGAGCAAGGCCAGGGAGGCTCGAAAATTCGTCAGCGATGCGCGCTGGAGGGCCAGGCCGCTCACCAGCGGGGTGCGCTTAACCCAGTCATAGAGCCCATGGAGGCTGCTCGGATCCACGGCGAGGTGCACACCGTCCGCGGCAGGCGCCTCTCGCAGCAGCCGGGACACCGCATCGGCGTCCATCATCCCCTTGATTCCGAAATAATCCTCGACCAGCGCCGCAACCGGCAGCCGAACCGTCCGCCGCTCCCCGTCCAGCAGGTCGATTTCCACCAAGTCGCCCGGACGGACACGCAGGATCTCCCCAAGCATCTGCGAAATTGCGAGTCCGCCTTCGGGCAGCGCCACCGGCCTTAGGTCGATGTCGATCACGCGGCTGAGGTCGGCGTCGCGCGGGCGCCCCGTGATCATGATTCGACGCTCAACGCTGCCGCTGCGGATCCGGACGGGAATTTCCCGATAGGCTTCCGCCCTGAGCACGCCCGGAAGCCGCGCGGCCTCATGCACCACCGCCTGTGGCCGCTTGTCGAAGAAGCTCAACGTGGCATCCTGACGATCGGCAAGGAAATAGGTCACATCTATCAAGTGCTCCATCGTCCCGCTGGTGAATAGGGAGACCACCAGGATCGCCGTCGCCAGCGCCATCCCGCCGGTGGTGAGGAGCGCGCGAACGGGATGATGCGTGATGATCCGCATCATCATCACGCTCCGCTGCGACAGGATCGCGGAAGGGCCCCCACGGCCCGGAAAGAGCCGCCGGAAGCGCGCCGGTGCCGGGGGCTGGATGGCAACCGCAGGCGGCAAGCTCACGATGTCGCGTACGGCGCGACCGGCGCCAATCAGAGCTGCGGCAATGCTAAGCGCCGCGCCAAGAACATAGAGATCTGGGCTCCTGATGAAGACGAGATAGGGAAACCGGAAAAAGTCCCCGAACAGGTTGGCGACGAAGCTGCCGAGCCAGGTGCCGGCAATACTGCCGATGGCCATTCCGACCAGCGCGATGCATAGGACGAACTTGACGTAGTGCGAGGCAATGGCCAGCCTGCCGTAGCCGATTGCCTTCAGGAGGCCGATCTGCTCGCGTTCGAGGGCAATCATCCGGGTGAGAACGAGATTGACCAGAAAGGCCGCCACCAGCAGAAAGATTGGCGGAAGGGTCCGACTCATATTGCCGAGCATGTCGAGCTCGTGATCGACGAAGGCATCGGAGGTCTGATCCTTGCGACCATAGGCTGCACTTCCTCCATAGCCCTCGAGGAGCGCGTCGAGCCTGCGAATCACCTCGCGCTCCGACGCACCCCGCGACAGCTTGAGCGTCACCGACGAGAAGGCGCCTTCCAGATCGTAGGCAGCTTCGAGCGCATCCTCCGACATCCAGACAATGGCGAAGCGACGGTCGTCAGGCATGATGTCGCCGGGACCAATGGCATAGATGAATTCGGGTGACAGGGCGGTCCCTACGACGGTGAGGTCGCGCTTGCGACCGTTCAAAATCGCTCGGAAGCGGGATTCCGGCGAAAAGCCGTGAGCCTTCGCGAACGCCTCATTTACGACGACCTCCTCGTCGCGGCCCAAGGCGGGCATGCGGCCGGAACGCAGAACCAGCCGGTTCAAGCTCGGTTCGCCGCCCTGGGGGACCGAGATGAATTGCGCGGTGGCGGGTTCCGCGACATCGGGTATGTCGAGAAGCGCCAGCTTGGCTATGCGCGTCTCAACCGCCGCAACCCCGGGGATCTCAGCGATTGCGGCGGCCACCGCATTGGGCGCCCGCCGCACTGACGCAAACACATCGGCAAACCGATTTCGTTCGTAGTAGGCGATCCGCGTCTCGTCGAGGGTCCGGTAAGCTCCCACCGCCATGAGCAGCGTGGCGCTCCCTCCCGCTATGACCAGAGCCATGGCGAGCGCCTGCGCCCAGGCGCGCCGCAAATCGCGCAGGAGCTTTCTATCGAGGACGCGCACGGGTCACCAGCTCACCTCGGACGCCGCGAGCCGCTCAGAGTTTTCAACAACCCCCACGATCTGACCGTCCGCGAACGACACGACGCGATGGGCCACTTTTTGTATGCTCGCGTTGTGGGTGATGATC
>JAREAF010000436.1 GCA_029240475.1 Rhodospirillales bacterium
GCGCCCGCCCTTTGGCCCATAACCATCGCAAAGGCCGCAAGCGAAAGCCTGGGCCTCGAGCCAAGTCTGGTCGGCTTAGCGAGGCCTACACCACGATTGCTCGTAACCTTCCCACTCCCGAGCTCCAACGAAAGCGACAGCTGCTCGTCGGTGATGGAGCCGACCCGACCCTGTCCGCCACCTCGATTGGCAGGATCTTCTCCTATGGCTACCTGGATGAAAAGGACGTGAAGGGGGAGGTAATTCCTGAGGTTGCGCGCGAGCGCCTCGAGGCTGCCGAGCGCTATCGACGTCTACGGTCTGCGGTTTTCGGCTCGCCATGGCCGAGCAACGTCGTCGGTCCCGACGCAAGCGCGGCCCAGCTCGCCAAACTCCGCCAAGACGCCTTTGGGCGACACTCTCTCCGTCTGCCCATCCGGCCGCTGAAGCCCTGGAATCCCGCCAGTTTCGGTACTGGGCTGTTTACCTAGCCTAGTCGGTGCGGCGCCAGAAGTCCTCTCCGGAGGCCGCTTCTCGCTGCGGCTGTTGACTCGGCCGCTTTAGTTCACAGCTTCAACATACGTTTGCGGCCGGCAAATCTTCCAGCGCAAGTTCAGCTTTAGCGAAGGACTCGGACCGCGGACCGACGACGGCGTGGGTAACATCGGCGAAGGTGACGACGATACCCTGTTCGACACGGGCAGGGTCGCGGGCCTTGCAGACAGCTGTGCCGGGTGCCACGGTCGCCCCCGCGGCTCCGCCGGGCATGGCGGCAACGTGTTCACCCGGCCGGATAGCCGCGATGCGCCGCACCTTTTCGGGCTCGGTCTGATCGAAATGCTGGCCGACGAGATCACGACAGATCTGCGAGGGACCCGCGATGCTGCGCTGGATCGGGCCGCGCGCAGCAAACGGCCGGTGCGGGTGGCGCTCAAGAGCAAGGGGATCGACTACGGCTGGCTCACCGCAAATCCGGACGGCTCCATCGAGGCATCCGACGTCGAGGGCGTCGACGAGGACCTTCGCGTGAAGCCATTCTTTGCCGAGGCAAGCGGCGCGCTCGGTAGCGGCCAAGACCTCGCCGATCCGCTCATCTCGGAGGTAGACCTCCCAACAGCGGTGGTATGGGGTTGGAGCCACGCTGCCTAGATTGGCATGGGGAACTGACATTTCGCTGGGACGCGCGGTCGCAAACTTGCACCGGTGAGATCGCGCGTCTCGCGGCCGCTGTCACGGCGGCGCCGGCCCCAGTACCACCGGCACGCGCCGGGGCCGCGCACTGGGCGTTCCTCCTGTCAGCCATCACCACCTCCGATGTTGGCTTGTCGCTTTAACGTGCGCCAGATCTCGTCGGCTAGCCGTACGGCCTCGTTCTTGAGCCGGGTAAGCTCCCCCTCGATCCGGCGCGCTTCGCGCTCGTCGGCCCTCATCCAACAGTCGCCGGCCAGGTCATCCGGCAGCCGGTCGCATGGCTTGAACGTCGGGCGCGGCGGGTCGATCGGCACCGGCGGCACCGCCACAATGCCGGCTACGGCGGGCGGCGGCTCCCATTCCGAGCGGTCGATTACCCAATCCAGGCCACCTAAGATCGCGATAGGGACGAGCACGACCAAGCTCAGACGAAGCGCAAAGTTTGCTATCTTCATGTTGAATGCTCGACTTGGTGGACAGCACGTTCCTCCTGGCTCTGTGGGTTGCGGCGCGGCCTGTTCGTCGATCAGGGCGCGGCGTCCTCGACCTCCCACTCCAACCGCGGCGGCTTCAACGCCTCGAGGTCCTCGACGTGTCGGGCAGCGCCCACCGCATCGGCCGCTCAGTCCGATCGCGTACTGGCTCGAGATCGAGAGCTGCCTCGCGAAGCCCTTCTCCCACCACACCACGAGATCGGCGGCCTGGGCGCCGGGTGGCGCCAGGACGAGCGCTGCGGCAAGAACGACGGCTCGAGCGCACATCGTGGTGCCTCCGCCATGGACATCAGGCCAGCATGGCCGCTTTCCCGACAGCGGCAACGGTTTCTCGGCGTGCCGGCTACTCGCTCAGGATTTGCTTGATGCGGGCAATCGCCTCGTCGACCGCCTGCTCGGGGGTGATGCCGTCGATGGCGACATAGTTGGACGGGCGTCGCCCAAGACGTTCTCTTGCCACGTCCTGCTCGAGAGCCAATTCTCATTGTCGTGGCCTCCCGCATCCTGCGGCTGCTGATCGAGCGGATCGACGTCGCGCCTGACGGCATCGCCGTCACGCTGCATGCCGCCGGGATTCGGAGCCTCGTCGCGGAGCTGGCGGACCAGGAGACGCCCGTCCTGGCCGCCTCCGAACCGGCATTGGAGGCTGCGGAGTGATGACCAAGCGCTCGGCTCTCGAACTCGATACCCTGACCATCCGCATCCCGATCCGGCTGCAGCGTCGGGGGGGCCGGAAGCTGATCATGACGCCAGAGGGCGTGGCGGCATCGGCACGGAAGCCGCGCCGCGACGACACGTTGATCAAGGCGCTCGTACGTGCGCACCGCTGGCGGCGCAGAATCGAGAGCGGTCAGGCCAAGTCGATCACCGACCTTGCGGAGCAGGAGGGCGTCACGGACGCCTATGTCTGCCGGCTGCTCCCGCTCACCTGCCTGGCGCCCGATATTGTCGAAGCGATCCTCGACGGACGGCAGCCGAAGGGGCTCAGGCTCGCCGAGATGCTGGGGAATGGGCCTCTGGGCTGGGAGGAGCAGCGACGGATCCACAGCATCCCTGCGAATCACACATCTTCGAGCGAAAATCGTTGATCCAATTCTAGAGAACCGCGACATAGGCACCAAACAGCGGCAAGGGGTGGTAAGGGAATCGTGACGAAGAGCCGAGCAGTCGAGAACAAAAGGCTGGGACTGGTCGAGTTGTATGCAGGAATCGGTTGTGTCGCGCGGGGATTCGAGCGCACCGGCCGATTCGAAACGCTATTGCTGACAGACGTCGACCGTAACGCCCGCGACCACTATAAGACGAACTATCCCGGCGGCGCGCCTTACATGTATCGAGATGTCGGCGACATCCGTGCTTCAGATATCGAGGACACCCCGCGGGGCGCGATCCTTGTCCCACGGCATCCGTACTGATCCGCTGCAGGGCGTGCACCCCGACCTTATTCGGGTGGTCGAGCGCGCGGGTTCCTGATCACGACCCAGGCCTTCCGGGTCCAGGCAGGTCCTGCGCACGCGTGAGCGCCAGGTCGAGCTGGTCGCGCGCGGCGCCAGCCAGACCATGCACTCGCGGCATCTCACTGGCCATGCCGTCGATCTGGTCGCGCTGGGTGGCGGCGAGATCAGCTGTAGTGAGAGGACTACTTCCGGATCGCAGCCACCATGCAGGCCGCGGCGGGCGAGCTCGGAGTACCGGTGCGCTGGGCTGGCTGCTGCGGCCGCAGGCTCCGGCGCTTGCCTCCCGCACCGAACCGGCACAAGGTCGACCACGGACATGCCCCATTCGGGAAATATCGGCACAAACGTCACAGGTGCGCACATGAAGATCGGAATCCTCGGCGCCGGCAACATCGGCGCGACCCTGGCGCGCAAGCTGAGCGCGGCGGGGCACACCGTCCTTCTCGCGAACTCGCGCGGGCCGGACACGATCGCGGATCTTGCCGGGGAAGCGGGCGCGACGGCCGTGCCGGTCGC
>JAREAF010000437.1 GCA_029240475.1 Rhodospirillales bacterium
CGCTGCATCAGCTTGGCACGGAGCTTCGGCGTCACTTCGATGCCGTGCTCTCGCAGCTTGTTCTCGAAGAAATGATGGGCGATGTAGCCAGTCAGGTCTGTCTTCTGAACGACCCGCCCTGCAATGATGCCATAGCCGAAGCCGTATTCCGCCAGCAGGCCGTAATAGCGCACGGCGTCCCCTGCCCGGACCGCCTCCTGGAGGCGGGCCAGTTGTTCCGGTGAAAGCGCGGACATCCGAATTCCCCTATTTGCGCAGAGCCACGAGACACAAGCGTCCCGTTTGCTCCAATTACTCGGCCACAAATAGAGGGAGCAGTGAGGTTCCGAAAGTGGCGCGATCTTACGCCATTACACCCGAGCGGTGGCTGGCCAATCCCCGGCAGCAAAGAATCAATTCTCGGTATGTTGAGCAATGAAACGGCGGACACCGTCGTGGATTTCTTTCCACTGAGGCAGGAAGTCCCGGCTGTAGCTATAGTCGACATGGATGCCGGGATTATAGAAAAACAAAACTTGACACCCTGGCGAAACGATCAGCCCGATTTTGATGCCGCACTCAAAAAACTGGATGTCCGGGTGCGGCTCCTCGGGAATGAAAATATTCATCCCGGAATATACTCCGCCGCCGGTGTTAAAGCTGACAAGGCCATGCCTCTTGATCGTGACGCTCCGCGGTTGGATGTAGCTGAACACCCAAGCCTTGAAGGCGTCCATGTCTCTCATTCGGCGCGCGTCCGTGAAATTGACGTCGATTTTTCGACCGTGACCAGCGCGCAAGAACTCCTGAAGGTTCGTCTTCGTCGGCGGTTCGGAATCGGGAAGCAGAGCATTCACGAAGATCTCCGAGACCGGTCCTCCCGCCCATTGGCTCTGGAATTGCAAATGCGCCCTGGAAAAAGTGAGCCGGTGCCCATTCAAGACCAGATGGACTGGGGTGGGATCGGTCGGGAAGGTCGAGGGCGGGAGGTAGTCGGAATAACGGTGCGAGCCGCCGCCGACCGGGACGGCGCCGCCTGCAAGGAGTATGGCTGCCGAACAAAGAACAAAGAGCGTGCGCACGTGCCGTTGGGCGACTAGCGAAGGAGACCGGCACGTACATGAACAAATTCTACTGGAAGGCGCAAGCCGGTGCTTCGCGTCGCCTAAATTCGCTCGATCTCCCGCTCGCCGGGCAGCACCGCGCCGGGCGGGATGGTCGGGAGCGTCTTCAGGCTCGCGTAATAGGGCGTGAAGTCGGGGCGCGTGGCCTCGAACAGCTGATCGTAGCCGTCGATCACGAAATAGATGTCCTGGAAATCGTCGATCCGGTAATCGGTCTGCATGATGCGCAAGAGATCGAAGGGCAGCCGCTTCGGCTTGTCGCTCTCCAGCGCGTAGATCGACTCTCCCTTCGAGGAGACGATGCCCGAGCCGTAGATGCGCAGGCCCTCCTTGGTGCGCACCAACCCGAACTCGACCGTGTACCAATAAAGCCGCGCGAGGAAGGGCAGGCTGTCGAGCTTCAGCGCCTTGAGGCCGCCCTGGCCATAGGCCTGCAGATAATCGGCGAAGACGGGGTTGAACAGCATCGGCACGTGGCCGTAGATGTCGTGGAAGACGTCGGGCTCCTGCAGATAGTCGAGCTGGTCCCAGCGGCGGATGAAGTTCGTCGCGGGAAAGCGGCGGTTGGCGAGGTGGCGGAAGAAGACGTCGTCCGGCACGAGCCCCGGCACCGCGACGATGCGCCAGCCGGTGGCGCGCTCCAGCACATCGCTCAGCCGCTCGAAATGGGGGATCCCCTCGGCCGCGATGCCGAGCCCGGAAAGGCCGTCCAGGAACTCCGGCGCGGCGCGGTCCTTCAGGATCTCCGCCTGGCGATGGAACAGGGTCCGCCAGATCTCATGCTCTTCGGCCGTGTAGCGCTCGAAGCCCTGATCGATGACGTAATCGGGCCCGGGAGTCTCGACCATCTGTGCCGGCATCATGTGGAACCACCTCCGTGAGCAGCCCCGTTCCTCGCGCCTTCCATCATAAACGCGACACCTTCACCCCCGCTCCCGCCTCGCGCTAGGGTTCCCATACTCTCCCGAACGGATGGCAAAGAGGCTCCTAATGGCCGATCTCGATCTCGCCTACCGCCCGGCCTCCGACCTCGCTCGCATGATCCGCAAGGGCGAGATCTCGCCCGTGGAGGCGGTGCGCAACAGCCTTGCCCGCATCGCCGAGGTCGATCCCAAGCTGAACGCCTTCTGCTTCGTCTATGAGGAGGAGGCGCTGGCCAGGGCCGCGGAGGCGGAGCGCGCCGTCCGCGACGGCCGGCCGCTTGGGCCACTCCACGGCGTGCCGATCGCGCTGAAGGATTGCACGCTCACCCGCGGCAAGCGCACCACGTTCGGCTCCTACGCTCGCGAGCATTTCGTGCCGGAGCGCGACGCGGTCGAAGCGCGCCGCCTCCTGGAGGCCGGCGCCATCCTGGTCGGCAAGACGACGACGCCGGAATTCACCTATTCCGGCTTCACCGAATCGCCGCTCTGGGGCATCACGCGCAACCCGTGGGACCCGAGCCGCACGCCGGGCGGCTCCTCCGGCGGCTCGGGCGTGGCCGTGGCGACCGGCTGCGTGGCGGTCGCGGACGGCACCGATTCCGGCGGGTCGATCCGCATTCCGGCCGCGCTCTGCGGCATCGTCGGGCTGAAGCCCAGCCTCGGCCGCATCCCCATGGACATCCTGCCCACCGCGTTCGACCAGCTCAGTCATTTCGGCCCGCTCGCGCGCACGGTGGAGGATGCAGCGCTGTTCCTGTCCGTGACGCAAGGGCCCGACGAGGCCGATCCGCAGTCCCTGCCGCCAATGCCCCTGCCCGACCGGCTCCCTCGCGACCTGAAGGGGATGAAGCTCGCGCTTTCGATGGATCTCGGCTTCCACACCGTAGAGGAGGAGATCGTCGCCAACACGCGCACGGCCGCGGCGGCGCTCGCGGAGGCGGGCGCGCAGGTGCGCGAGGTGGACCTGCCCTGGAGGTCGGAGCTGGAGGCCGCCTGGTTCCAGCATTGGGGCGTGCTCCTGGCCGCCTGCTTCGGCGAGGCGCTGAAGACCCATCGCGAACGCATGGACCCGCGGCTGGTCGCCCTGATGGAACGCGGGTTGGAAATGAACGCCGTCGAGTTCAAGCGCATCGAGCTTCTGCGCACGCGCCAGTGGCAGGCGCTAGCCAAAGTGCTGGAGGAGCATGACGCGCTGCTCTGCCCGACCATGGCGATCCTGGCGCCGCCGGTGGGCCGCGCCGACGGGGATTACTGCTACACCGATGCCGGAGGCCGGTACCGCGGCTTCGACATGACCTCGGTCTTCAACTTCGTCTCGCAGTGCCCCGCCTTGAGCGTGCCGTCGGGCTTCACCCGCGCCAGCCTGCCCACGGCGGTGCAGATCGTCGGACGCCGATTCGCCGACTCGACGGTGCTGTCGATCGGCGCGGCGCTGGAGGAGCGCATGCCCTGGGCGGGCCGGAAGCCGCCGATTTGAGCCGCCCGCCGATTCGGAATTGAGCCGGCCGGCCCTTCGGAGCAATATGCCGCGCCCAATCGCACGAGGAGGATGAATGGCGGCGAAGGCTCTCGACGCGGCCTCGGTCGGTCT
>JAREAF010000438.1 GCA_029240475.1 Rhodospirillales bacterium
CCCGATTCCCCGCCCCCCGGGCGGGGGAGGGTTAGGGTGGGGGGACGAGCAGAACGCAGAAGTCAGAAGCCAGAAGTCAGGACGACTCTTTTCTGACTTCTGACTTCTGTAGTCTGGCTTCTGGATCCCCCCTCCCCGCCCTCCCCCGCAAGGGGGGAGGGGAATCGGGAATCGAACATGACCGCGCACAGACAACCGATCGAAGTGAACGGCCGGCGCTATCGCTGGCCCGACCGTCCTCTCGTGGTGATCTGCATCGACGGCTCCGAACCCGCCTATATGGAGGAGGCGATCGGTGCCGGAGCGATGCCGTGGCTGGCTCAGGTGCGGCAGCGCGGGACCTACGCGCTCGCCGACTGTGTGGTGCCGAGCTTCACCAACCCCAACAATCTCTCGATCGTGACGGGCGCGCCGCCTGCCGTGCACGGCATCTGCGGCAATTACTTCTACGACCGCGAGAGCGGCGCCGAAGTGATGATGAACGACCCGAAGTTCCTGCGCGCCGAGACCATCCTCGCCGCTTTCTCCAAGGCCGGCGCGAAGGTCGCGGTGGTGACGGCCAAGGACAAGCTGCGCCGCCTGCTCGGCAAGGGACTGGAGGGAATCTGCTTCTCCTCCGAGAAGGCGAACGAGACCACGCGCGCCGAGCACGGCATCGACGATGCGCTGGCCAGGCTCGGCCGGCCGCTGCCGTCGGTCTACAGCGCCGCGCTCTCGGAGACCGTGTTCGCCGCCGGGCAGTGGCTGCTCCAGACCGAGCGGCCGGACCTGCTCTATCTCTCGACCACCGACTACATCCAACACAAGCACGCGCCGGGCGCCCCCGTCGCCAACGACTTCTATCGCATGATGGACGGCTATTTCGCGGCCTATGAGAAGCTCGGCGCAACGGTGGCGCTGACGGCCGATCACGGCATGAACGGCAAGACCGACGCCTCGGGCGCGCCGAAGGTCGTCTATCTCCAGGACCTGCTCGACCGCTGGCTCGGCAAGGACGCCGCGCGCGTGATCCTGCCGATCACCGATCCCTATGTGGTCCATCACGGCGCGCTCGGCTCCTTCGCCTTTGCCTATCTTCAGGAGGGCGCGGACACCGCAGCCATCGCGCGGCGGATCGCGGCGGAGGAGGGAATCGAGGCGGTGTTCGGGAAGGAGGAGGCGGCGCGCCGATTCGAGCTGCCGCCCGACCGCATCGGCGACCTCACCGTGGTCGGCGACCGGCGCACGGCGCTGGGCTCGGCCCGCGAGCGGCACGATCTCTCGGGCCTCGATGCGCCGCTGCGTTCGCATGGCGGCATCGCCGAGCAGCGCGTGCCCTTCATCCTCAGCCGGCCCGTCCGCGACCTGCCGCGTGAAGGGCTGCGCAATTTCGACATCTTCGATGTGGCGCTGAACCGCGCCGCCTGATCATACGGAAGGAAGCACGGATGCCCAGCCTGCCGCTGCGAAAGACCGAGCGCCCGATCCGGCACGAGACCATGCGCATCGCGGGCGAGCGCGTGGACAATCCGCGCCGCATCGAGGTCTTCAATCCCTACACGGAGGAAGTGATCGGCACGGTGCCGAAGGCGACCGTGGAGGATGTGCGCCGCGCTTTCGCGACAGCAGCCGCCTTCCGCTCGCCGCTGACGCGGTACGAGCGGTCGCAGGTGCTGCGCCGCACGGCGGACGCCATCGCGCAGCGCCGGGAGGAGATCGCCGACCTCATCACCGCAGAATGCGGGCTCTCGAAAAAGGACTCGCTCTACGAGACCGGCCGCTCCTTCGATGTCTTCAATCTCGCCTCGCAGATGACGATGATCGACGACGGGCAGATCTTCTCCTGCGACATCAGCCCGCAAGGCAAGAAGCGCCGCATCTATACCCAGCGCGATCCGGTCAAGGCGATCTCCGCGATCACGCCCTTCAATCACCCGCTGAACCAGGTGGCGCACAAGGTCGCGCCCTCGATCGCCACCAACAACAAGATGGTGCTCAAGCCATCGGAGAAGACGCCGCTGACCGCGCTGCTGCTGGCCGACATCCTCTACGAGGCCGGGCTGCCGCCGCAGATGTTCTCGGTGGTCACCGGCGATCCGGCGGAGATCGGCCTCGAGCTGATCACCAACCCCAATGTCGAGGTCGTGACCTTCACCGGCGGCGTCTCGGTCGGCAAGTGGATCGCCGCCAATGCCGGCTATCGCCGCATGGTGCTGGAGCTGGGCGGCAACGACCCTCTGATCGTCATGGAGGATGCGGACCTGGAAAAGGCGTCGGACCTCGCGGTCGCCGGCTCCTACAAGAATTCCGGCCAGCGTTGCACGGCGGTCAAGCGCATCCTGGTGCAGGAAAGCGTCGTGGACCGCTTCACCGAGCTGCTGGTTGAAAAGACGAAGAAGGTGACGTACGGCGACCCGATGGACCCCGCGACCGACATGGGCACCGTCATCGATGCCGACGCGGCCGAGCTGATGGAGCGCCGGGTGAATGACGCCGTCGCCGGGGGCGCGCGGCTGCTCTGGGGCAACAAGCGCAACGGCGCGCTCTATTCGCCGACGGTGGTCGATCGCGTCCGGCCGGAGATGGAGCTGGTGCGGATCGAGACCTTCGGGCCGGTCTCGCCCGTGATCCGCTTCCGCGACATCGACGAGGCGATCGGCATCTCGAACTCGACCGCCTACGGCCTCTCCTCGGGCGTCTGCACCAATCGGCTGGACTGGATCACGCGCTTCGTGTCCGAGCTGGAGGTCGGCACGGTGAATGTCTGGGAGGTGCCGGGCTACCGGATCGAATCCTCGCCCTTCGGCGGCGTGAAGGATTCCGGCCTCGGCATCAAGGAAGGCGTGATCGAGGCCATGAAGAGCTTCACCAACGTGAAAACCTATTCGCTGCCCTGGCCATGACCCTCGCCACGCTCGCTGCGGCCCAGGCCGCCATCGCGTCCGTCACGCCCGGCAAGGGGCTGCTGACCGTCGACTGGCACGGCGGCGGCTCCGACCCCTTCCACTATGTCTGGCTGCGCGACAACTGCCCGTGCCCCGAATGCCTGCATCCGAGCGGGCAGAGGCTGGTCGACATCCTCGACCTGCCCGCCGATGCCGCGCCGCGCAAGGTGACGCTGGATGAGGCTGGGGCGCTCCTCATCCGCTGGGACGCCGACGGGCATGAGAGCCGCTATCCGGCCGGCTGGCTGCGGCGGCATGCCTATGGCCCCGAGGCCCGCGCGGCAAGGCGGCGCCAGCCGATCCTGTGGGATGCGCGCCTCAAGCCCCTGCCCGAGGCGGACTGGCCGGCGGTCTCCAAGGATCCTGCGGCGGAGCGGCGCTGGCTGGGCGGGCTCATCGATCACGGCTTCGCGCTGTTGCACGCGGTGCCCGCGCAGCCCGGCATGGTCGCCGAGGTGGGCGACCATATCGGCCTCGTGCGCACGACCAATTACGGGCGCGTCTTCGACGTGATCTCCAAGCCGGACCCCAACAACCTCGCCTACACCGCGCTGGCGCTGGGCGTCCATACCGACAATCCCTATCGCGACCCGACGCCGGGCTACCAGCTCCTGCATTGCCTGGTGGCGGACGCGCCGGGCGGCGACACGCTGCTCGTGGACGGCTTCGCCGCCGCCGAGCGCATGCGCGCG
>JAREAF010000439.1 GCA_029240475.1 Rhodospirillales bacterium
GCCCATCCTGCTCAAGTGATCGGGCGGGTGTTCCGGGGCATCTATCACGCGTATCAGCTGAAGCTCATAGGCCGAGACGAGGTGATGATCGCATACCGTCAAGGCGCCGCGGCCGAATTCGATCTCGGGCGAAATGTATTCGTGACATGGAGCCCGGAGGACGTGGTCGTACTCGAGAGAGAGGCTGGCGAGGCAGTGCCCTGAATAGCCGGCCAGGCTTCCGCTCCGGCTTGACTTGTTTCCCGTGCAGTTGCGAGGATCGCGCAAGAAGGAGAAAACCAATGGTGAGGACGTCCAGGCGAGCTTTTCTTGGCGGGATGGCCGGCTCCGCGATGGCGGTGGGCTGGCCCGCTCGGGCTCAGAATCCCTCGAGCATCACGGTGACTTCGTTCGGCGGTGTTTGGGAGACCTCGATCCGGGAGGTGGTCGTTCCGGAGTTCGAGAAACGAACGAATATCAAGGCGAACGTGCTGCTCGGCGGGCCGCCGCAATGGATGGCTCAAATCGAAGCCAACCGGGCGAAACCCCCGATCGACATCCTCGTCAACGTGCCGGACCTTGCCCTCGTCGCGGGCCGCAGCGGGCTCGTGGAGAAGGTCTCGACGCAGCGCGCGCCCAATCTCGCGGACGTGCCCCGCAGCTTCATCGATATCGTCGACGGCTACGGCTCCGTCTTCACCTATGGCTGCTGGGGGCTGTGCTACCACGATCGGGTCAAGAACCCGCCCAAATCGCTCGCCGAATTCATCGACGGCACCGTGAAGGGAAAGTGGCGGGCGGCCCTGCCCAGCATGCTGGGCTTCGCGGAAACCGCGCATGTCCTGATCTGGTCTTTCTCCGATATCATGGGGGGCTCGATCGACAACGTCGATCCGGCATTCTCGACAATCCAGAAGATGAAGCCGAACTCCGTGTTCTGGAACGGCATCAGCGATCCGTTGACGCTTCTCGAGAGCGGCGAAGCCGATATCAGCATCTATGTGGACGGACGGACCTGGGCGGCGTTCGACTCCGGCGCGAAATGGATACGCTTCATCAACCCCGAAGAGCGAGGCGTGAACCTGCCCAGCGTGGTCCAGAAGGTCGCCAACGGGGCCGACGCTGCCTGGGACTATTTCGACTGCATGCTCTCGCCGACCGCTCAATCGCAAGTCGCCGAGCGTCTCAACTACGGGGTCAGCAACCAGAAGGTGCAGTATCCTGCGAAAGTGAAGGAACGGATCACTAAATGGGAGCAGACGCGCTGGCCCCCCTTCGAGAAGTTGACGGGCGAGACAAGGCGGCAATGGGTTGAGCGGTGGGGCAAGGAAGTGAGGTCCTGACCGCGACCCGGAGCGCCAAGCGCGGCTTGGGTTCGAGACTGGGACTGAGCAGTTTGGCGAGAACTGAAACGGCGCCCTCATGGCTATGGGCGGCGCCGTCGCTTCTCTTCCTGATGCTGTTCTTCGTTTTGCCACTGATCGACAACGCCGCGAGGAGCGTCGCCACGGCGAGCGGGCTGTCCGCCGTCGCATATGCCCGCTTCTTCAGCGACGGCTACTACTGGAGCGTGCTGGCGCAGACGATCGCGCTTAGCGCGGTCGCTACCCTCCTGTGCCTGCTCGTCGGCTATCCGGTCGCGTTCTTTCTGGTGCGGCATTCGGGGCCATGGGCGGGGCTCCTGATGTTCTGCTTGGTCGCCCCGCTTCTGACGTCGATTGTCATGCGAACGTTCGGATGGCGGGCGCTGCTCGGCCGGCAGGGCGTCGTCAACATGGTGCTCCTCGATCTCGGCATGGTAGAGCGGCCGCTCAGCATGGCGAGCGGGATCGGCACTGTGCTCGTCGCGCTCGTCCATGTGCTGGCGCCTTTCATGGTGCTGTCGATCGCCGGTGCGCTGCAAGGAATAGACCGGCGGCTCGAGGAGTCCGCCCGCATCCTGGGCGCCGGCAGGATCGCCACCTTGGCGCGGGTCACATTCCCTTTGAGCCTCGACGGCGTCGCCACGGGCTGCATCCTCGTGTTCATGATCGCGAACGGCAGCTTCGTCACGCTCCTCCTCCTTGGCGGCGGGAGCATCCAGACGATCCCGCTTCTGATCTACCAGCACATGAACAGCACCCGCGATTTCGGGCTGATCTCGGCCATGAGCAATATATTGCTGGTCACCGCGATCGGGTGCCTTGTCTTGCAATTCAAGTTCATCAAACGACGCGAACTGGCCAAATGAGTCAGGACAGGGGATCCGTCGCGCTAAAGGGCTTCGTTGCGCTGTTCGTCATTTTCATGTTGGCGCCAATCGTCGTCGTGGTGGTCGTGTCGTTCTCGGCCCAGGGCTTCGTCTCCTTTCCGGTCCGGGCTTTCAGCCTGCGCTGGTACCACCGGATCGTGGAGTACCGGCCCTTCTTGGACTCGCTCATCGTTAGCTTGCAGCTTGCGCTGTGTTCGACCCTGGTGGCCTCCATCATCGCTGTTCCGGCGGCTCTGGTCGTAGGCCGGCGACGTGGTCCCGTGGCCGATGCGATCGCCGGGTTCATCCTCTCGCCGATCTCGATGCCCTTGATCGTATTGGGCTATGCTCTCCTGTTCTATCTGTCCTGGCTCGGGTTCGGCATCTCCTTCCTGGGGCTCGCCATTGCTCATACGGTGGTCGGCGTGCCTTACATGTTCAGGACGATTCTCGGCGTCTATCGCTCGCAGCCAAGGGATTACGAGGAAGCCGCGGCGATCCTCGGAGCCAATCAGCTCCAGACCTTCGCGTTCGTGACTTTGCCGTTGATCCGCCCGGGCATCTTCGCGGGCGCGCTCTTCGCGATCCTGATCTCGCTCGACAACCTGCCGATCTCTTATTTCTTCGGCAGCCCAGCTACCAACACGCTGCCGGTCGTCATGCTCAGCTATCTCGAGCACCAATTCGACCCCTCCATCGCGGCGATCGGCACGGTGCAGATGGTGCTTGCTATGATTGCACTTGCTGTGGTCGACCGGATGTATGGGTTGCGACGGTTGAACGTGACATGAAGACGTTGCGCCGCGGCGGAATCCTTGCTCGCCCTCGCGAAGATCGGTTAATCGGGGCAGAGCAGGTCCTCGCCCGTTGAGGCCGACCGGCATCGTCGAGCTTCGGGTCGAGTAGGCGCGCGACGACGCCGGAATTCATCATGCACCGCGTCCAGTCACTGAGGCCGTACACGCCGCCGCCGGACGTGCTCGACATCTCCGGCGCGAGCTCGATGCCGCACGAGGAAGGCGGCATCTTCCAGCTCACGACCCTCCGCACGTCATCGGTTACGGCTCGCGCATCTGGATCCTCGAGGAGCTGATCCGCCACGCCAAGGCGAAGGGGAAGGTCTGGTGCGGCACCCATCACCGAGGTCGCGCGCTGGGCCCAGGAGAACGGGTGATTTCGCGCTGTCGCCCGGGGCGCCGCGTTTTACGCGCTGCTCGATCTAATCAGGGCGCGGCCGGTCAAGAAGCCGCCATCCACTACGATGCATTCACCATTAATGAAATCCGCTGCGCTCGAGGCGAGGAAAGCAACTGTACCGGCTATGTCGCCCGCGTGGCCGGTTCGTCCACGCGGAATCATCGTCAAAAATACCTTCCTGTACTCCTCGGAGACCTGG
>JAREAF010000044.1 GCA_029240475.1 Rhodospirillales bacterium
GCGCGCTCCTACCCGGCGGCCCGCGCGCGCGAGCTGCAGGCCGCGCTGGCGGCAGGCAACGTCTCGGCGCGCCGCTTCTCGTTCGGGCTCGCCGACCAGGGTCTTGCGCATGACCTGCCCGAGCTTGCCCGCCGGCTCGGCGCCACGATCGAGGGGCTGCGGCCCAGCATTCTGATCACGCATGCCTATGAAGGCGGGCACCCGGACCATGACTCCGCTGCCCTCGCCTGTCAGATCGCGGCCCGGGCGCAGCCTGCCGGGCGTTGCCCGATGCGCGTCGAGTTCGCCGGATACCATGCCGGCGGCGGCTCTCCCGGCTGGGGAGGTTTCCTGCCGCACGGCGACGCCCCCGAGATCGAGATCCAGCTCAATGAGGAGGAGCGGCGACGCAAGAGCGCCATGCTGGACTGCTTTGCGACGCAAGCCGCGGTGCTCCTGGCCGCGCCGAGAGCGCGGGAGCGCCTGCGCCTCGCTCCGCTCTATGTTTTCACGGAGCCCCCGCACCCGGGGCCGCTCTGGTACGAGCGCCTGGGGTGGCGCATCAGCGGGGCCGAGTGGAGACAATGCGCCGCCGAGGCGCTCGCGCTTCCAATGCCATGCCCCGCATGCTGAGCATCCTCACCATCGCCTATCCCCTGGCTCCGGTCGGTCCTGACGCGGCCGGGGGCGCCGAGCAGATCGCCTCGGCGCTGGACCGGGCGCTGGTCGCGGCCGGCCATCGCTCGACGGTCCTCGCCTGCGACGGATCGCAAGTCGCCGGCGAGCTGGTATCGACCGGACCCGTCCCCGATCGCCTCGACGACGCGGCGAAAAGCAAAGCTCGGGCGCAGCACGCCATCAGGATCGAACAGCTCCTGAGCAAGCGCCGGTTCGACATCGTCCATTTTCACGGCGTCGATGTGCTGAACTACCTGCCCAGCCCGGGCGTGCCCACGGTCGTCACCGTGCATTTGCCGGCCGACTGGTACCCACCTGCCCTGTTTGCCCCGCGCGCACGCACCGTCCTCGTCGCCGTCTCGGAAAGCGCGCGCCGGAGCTTCCCCGACAAAGGCGCAACGGTCCGCGTCATTCCGAACGGCGTGCCCGAGGAGCTTTTCTCGTCCCGGCACGCCAAGCGCGGCTTCGTGCTGGCGCTCGGGCGCATCTGCCCGGAGAAGGGATTCCACATCGCGCTCGACGCCGCCAAGCAAGCCGGTTTGCCGCTGCTCCTCGGCGGCGCGATTTATCCCTATCCCGAGCACCAGGCCTATTTCGAGACCGAGATCCGTCCGCGGCTGGACCGCAGCCGACGCTATCTCGGACCGCTGGGGTTCCGGAGGAAACGCCGGCTGCTCTCGGCCGCGCGCTGCCTGTCGATGCCGAGCCTCGCGGCGGAAACCGGGGCGCTTGCGGCGGTTGAGGCTCTGGCCTGCGGAACGCCCGTCGTGGCATTCCCGAACGGCGCCTTGCGCGAGATCGTCAGTCACGGCCGGACCGGTTTTCTGGTCGCATCGGTGGAGCAGATGGCCGATGCCATGCATGCCGCCGCACGGCTCGATCCGCAGGAGTGCCGCGCGGCCGGCGCGCGCTTCGGCGGGCGCGCCATGGTGCGGGCCTATCTCGATCTCTATGCGGAGATTGCGGCCGCGCCGGCGCATGCGGGCTGACATCGTTCTCGGCCGCGAAGCCCTCGAAGCCTCGGCGCCAGATTGGTGGCGGCTCTTCCACGCCGCGCGCTCGCCCAGCCCGTTCCAGAGTCCCGCCTGGCTGCTGCCCTGGTGCCGTCACCTCGGACGCGGCGAAGTGCTGGCAGTGCTGATCCGGGATGGCTCGGCGCTGGTCGGGCTCGCTGCGTTCACGGTCGCCCGTGAGGATGGCGCGCGCGTGCTGCGGCCGCTGGGCTCGGGCGTGACGGACATCTGCGATGCGCTGACGGATGCGGAGGGCGAGCGCGAGATCGCGACGGCGATCGTGCGGGCGCTGCTGGAACATGCCGGCTGGGACCGCTGCGTTTGGGACGGGCTGCCGACCGGCTCTCCTCTGATCGCGTCGGCCGTGCCGCTGGTTCAAGCGGGGCGCTCCGAGGAGATTGCGCCCGTTCTGCGCATCGGCGGCGATGCCGGGCGGCTGGAAGATGCGGTCCCTTGCGCCATGGCCGAGAACCTCCGTGCCTGCCGCAAGCGCGCCGACAAGATGGGCGGGCTGTCCATCCACTCAGCCTCGGCGGAAGAGTGCGACGCTTTCCTGGATCCCCTCTTCGCCTTGCATGCCGCGCGCTGGCGCAGCGGCGGCGGGCCCGGCGTGCTGAGCCATCCCGCCGTTCAGGCGTTCCACCGCGCCGCCCTGCCCGCCCTCATGCAGGCAGGGCTTGCGCGTGTGCACACCGTCACGATCGGCGGACACCTCGCCGCCGCCCATTACGGGCTCGCGGCGGCCGCCACGCATTTCTACTACATCGGCGGCTTCGATCCGCAGCTTGGAGCCGCCGGACCGGGCCACCTGGCCGTTGCCCATGCGATCGAGCGGGCGCTCCAGGAGGGTGCGGCGGCCTTCCATTTCCTGCGGGGGGATGAAGCCTACAAGCGCCGCTGGGGCGCCCAGCCGGACCGGCTGGTCACCCTCTCCTTCTCGCGCTGAGGCGGGTTCCGGCAACCCTGGATCAGGGCGCCCGTTGCTGCCTGCGCAACGCAGGCCGGCACGAGATGACCATCTCCGCGCAGAAAAGGCTGAAGGGGCATCGCTTTCACCCAACCCTGCTGCGCGAATACGACCTGCGCGGACGCGTCGGCGAGACCCTCGTCGAAGAGGATGCGCTGGCGCTTGGCCGGGCCGTCGCCGCCGTGGCGAGAGCGGAGGGACGCAGCCGGCTGGCGGTCGCCTACGACGGACGCCTCTCCTCCCCCGCGCTGGAGCGCGCGCTCGTCGAAGGTCTCGCGCGGAGCGGGATCTGCGTCACGCGCCTGGGAAGGGGCCCGACCCCCCTGCTCTACTATTCCATTCAGGAGCTGGGCCTCGACGGCGGGATCATGGTGACCGGCTCGCACAATCCTCCGGATGAGAACGGGTTCAAGATCGTGCTCGGCTCCGAGCCGTTTCAGGGCGCGCGCATCGCCGATCTCGGCCGCATCGCCGAAGCCGGGGAGTTCGTCGATGGGATTGGGCGGGTTGAGGAAGCCGATCTGCGCCGGCAGTACGCCTCGGCGCTTGCCGCCGAGCTGCGGGGAGAGCGCGGGCTGTCGGTCGCGTGGGATTGCGGCAACGGGGCCACGGGCGACGTGCTCGGCGCCGTCTTGAGAGAGCTGCCGGGGCGGCACCTGCTCCTCAACGCCGAGATCGACGGCCGCTTCCCGGCGCATCATCCCGACCCGACCGTGCCGCGCAACTTGCAGCAGCTGCAGGAAGCCGTTCGAGAGCACGGGCTCGATCTCGGCATCGCCTTCGACGGCGACGGCGACCGCATCGGCCTCGTCGACGGGGACGGGTTCATCCTCTGGGCCGACCAGCTGATGATCCTTCTCGCCGAGGCCATGCTGAAGGACCTGCCCGGCGCGCCCATCGTCGCCGACGTGAAGGCGAGCCAGACGCTGTTCGACGCAATCGCCGCGGCGGGCGGACGGCCTATCCTCTCGCCGTCCGGATACACGCTGATCCGCGCCCGCATGCTCGCCGAACGCGCCCCGCTCGCCGGCGAGATGAGCGGCCACATCTTCTTCAACGACGGCTGGACCGGTTACGACGACGCGCTGTACGTCGCGATGCGGACCCTGAAGGTGCTGGCACGCTCCGGAGAGAGCCTGGCCGCGTTCCGCAAGCGGCTGCCCTGCGTGGTCAGCACCCCCGAGCTGCGCATCCCTTGCCCGGACGAGCGCAAGGCCGCGGTGGTCTCGGCCATCGCTGAAAGGCTGCGCTGCGGCGGTCGCGAGCTGAACGAGACCGACGGCGTGCGCGTGCGCGAGGGCGGCGGCTGGTGGCTCTTGCGCGCCTCAAACACGCAGCCGGTCCTGGCCGGCCGGTGCGAGGCGGATAGTCCCGAGGAGCTGGATCGCCTGCGCGAGCAGCTGGCCGCATTGCTGCGCGAGCACGGGCTGGAGCTGCCGGAAGGCTGAGTTTCGCCCGCGCCGCGAGCACGAACCTTTCATCGAGAGGCCGTCCGCCGTCGCCTGATGTTCTTCTATCCTTTAGGATAATTATCCAACGCCCGCAGGGTCGTGCTTCCTATTTGCCCGGGACCGGCGAGTGCGCCACACTCTGGGGTCCCTGCCGCTTACCCTACCGTTACCCTGAATGAACGAGCTCGAGGCTGCCGAGCGCTATTCCGGTGATCCCGCCCCGGCGGGTCGACGGCTGCCGATCGGATTGCGGACCCGTCTGGCGCTGCTCGTCCTCGCGGCTTCCCTCCCGCTCCTCGTCCTTACGGTCGTGCTCGCCGTGCGCTCGTACCACACCGAGCGCGAGCAGATGGAGGAGCATACGGTCGATACCGCCCACGCCTTGGCTCTCGCGGTCGACCGGGAGCTGTCCGGCCTGCAGAGCGCATTGGTGGCGCTCTCGCTGTCGCAGGAATTGCGCAACGGCAATCTCGAGGTTTTCTACGATCAATCCAAGGAGCTCCTCGAACGGGTCCCCGCCGTCAACGTCTCACTCTCCACTCCTGACGGGCAGCAGATTCTGAATACGCGCGCGTCCTACGGCCAGCCGCTCCCGAAGCAAAGCAACCTGGCGACATTGCAGAGGGCTATCGAGGCGGGAGAGCCGGTCGTTTCCGACTTGTTCGTCGGCGCGGTCAGCAAGCGCCCCAACCTCAGCATCGACATGCCGGTGCAGACCGAGCTCGGGCCGCTGGTCCTGTCGATCGGCGTGCCTCCCGAGCTCTTGAACGAGATCCTGTTCCAGCAACGGCTCCCCGAGAGCTGGATCGTCTCTCTCCTCGATAGTTCCGGCACCATCGTTGCGCGCACCAAGGCGCCGGAGAAGTTCCTCGGCCAGAAGGCCGCGCCCGGTCTGCTCCAGGCCCTGGAAGCGGCCGATGAAGGAGCGGCGGAGATGGAGACCCTCGAGGGGATCTCCGTTCTTGCCGCATTCAGCCGGTCGAGCATTTCCGGATGGATGGCGGCGATCGGCGTCCCCGGCAACGAGCTTGCAGCCCCGCTGCGGCGCTCGCTCTACACGATTGCGGCAGTCGCCGCGATCCTGTTGCTGGGCGGCATGGCGCTGGCTGCGTTCATCGCCAGGCGCATCGAGCAGCCGATTCAGGCGCTAGTGGAGCCGGCGCTGGCTTTGGGCCGCGGCGAGCGCGTTTCCGTACCTCCCCTTCGCCTGCGCGAGGCCCATCAGCTCGGCAGGGCCATGGAGACCGCGGCAAGCCTCTTGGATGCGCGCGAGCGGCAGCGCGATCGCGCCGAAGCGCAGCTGCGCGAGAGCGAGTTGCGGTTCCGAACGATGGCCGACAGCGCCCCGGTCATGATCTGGATGTGCGGACCGGACGGCAGAAGCATCTATTTCAATCGGGTCTGGCTGGAATTCACCGGCCGCATCCTTAATGAAGAACTGGGCCAGGGTTGGTCCGAGAGCGTCCATCCCGAAGACTCCGCAGCCCTCGAGGAGATCGAGACCGCATTCGAGGTGCGCCAGCCGTTCCAAACACGCTTCCGGCTGCGCCGCTACGACGGGGTGCTGAGGTGGGTCCTGAACACCGGCATTCCGCGATTTGAGGATGGTTCTTTCGTCGGGTTCATCGGCAGCTGCCTGGACATCACGGAAAGCCAGCAGGTCGAAGCGGCGCTGCGCGAGAGTGAAGCCCGGCTCAAGGTGAGCGAGGAGCGCTTCCGAATCCTGTCGCAATCCACCATGGAGGGGGTTGAGATCCATGACGGCGACCGGCTCCTGGACGCGAACGAGCGTTTCGCGGCCCTGTTCGGCTACAGGCTCGAGGAGATCATTGGGCGCTCACCGTTCGATCTGGTCGCTCCGAGCGCCCGAGGCGAGGCCAAGCGCCGCAGCTACGCGCAATCCACCGAACCCTATGAAAGCATCGGGCTGCGCAAGGACGGATCGACGTTCCCGGTGCAGTTCTGGGGGCGGCCGATCCGTTACCAGGGCCGCACCGCACGGGTCGGGGTCGCGCGCGATCTGACCGAGGAGAAGCGGGCGGCAGCCGCCTTGCGGCACAGCGAGCTGCGCTACCGCACGCTGGTCGATGCGACCGCCTCCATCGTCTGGACCACCGACGCGAACGGCAACTTCGTCGCCCCGCAGGAGTCCTGGGAGCAGATCACCGGCCAGCGGTGGCCGGACTATGCCGGAGAAGCCTGGCTCGCCGTGGTGCATCCGGAGGACCGGGAAGGCTCGCGTCAGCGCTGGCCCGCATCGGTCGCCGCGCAAACGGTCTATACGGTGGAGAACCGTCTCTGGCATGCGAAGACGGCCTCCTATCGCTATGTCTCCACGCGCGCGGTCCCGATCCGCGATGCCGACGGGACGGTGCTGGAATGGATCGGCACCATCACCGACATCGATGCCGGCCGGCGCGCGGACGACGAGTTGCGCCGACTCAACGACACGCTGGAATCGCGGGTGGCCGAGCGCACGCGCGAGCTGGCGGAAGCCAACGAACGCCTGCGCGCGGAAATGCTGGAGCGCCTGCGCATCGAGGAGGTCCTCTCGCAGGCGCAGAAGATGGAAGCCATCGGCCACATGACCGGCGGCGTCGCCCACGATTTCAACAACCTGCTCACGGTGGTGGTCGGCAATCTGGAGATGATCGAGCGCTCGCCGGGCGCCGACGATCGCACCAGGCGCCTCGCGGGCGCAGCGCTTGCGGCGGCTGGGCGCGGCGAGCGGCTGACGCAGCAGCTGCTAGCGTTCGCGCGGCGGCAGACGCTGCATGCGCGCGTGCTCGATCTCAACCGCCTGATCGGGGATTTCGAGCCCTTGCTGCGCCGCGCCCTCGGCGAGGGCGTCGAGCTGGTGATCGATCTCGACCCCGAAGGCGCCCCCTGCAAGATCGACCCATCGCAGTTCGAGACGGCCCTGCTGAACCTGATCGTGAACGCGCGGGACGCCTCCTCTCCAGGGAACCGGGTGGTCGTCTCGTCGCGGCGGCGGAGGTTCGAGCGGGGAGATGCGGCGCTGCCCGCCGAGGCGCAGCCGGGTTCCTACATCCTGGTTTCGGTCAGCGATCAGGGCAGCGGCATTCCTCCGGAAATTCTCTCCAGGGTGTTCGAGCCCTTCTTCACGACCAAGGAGGTCGGCAAGGGCAGCGGGCTCGGCCTGTCGCAGGTCTACGGCTTCGTGCGCCAATCGGGAGGCGCCATCCGGATCGACAGCGAGCCGGGAAAGGGCACGAGCGTGAACCTGTTCCTGCCCGCCTCGGCGGATGTCGCCGCGAAGGAGGAGCTCGGGCCGCGCGAGCCGGCAACCCGCCTGGAGGGCCGCTCGGTGCTCGTGGTGGAGGACGACGACGCGGTCCGGCACATGGCGGTCGAATGCCTGCGCGACCTCGGTTGCTCGGTGCATGAAGCAAGCGACGCGGGACACGCGCTGCGACTCCTCAAGGAGCAGCCCGGCATCGAGCTGATGTTCTCGGATATCGTCATGCCCCGGGGCATGAACGGAGTGGCGCTTGCGCGCGCGGCGCGGACGATGCGGCCCGATCTCCCGATCCTGCTGACCACGGGCTATAGCGGCCAGATGTCGGAGGGTCTCGACGCCTTCAAGGATTCGCTGCCGCTCCTGCGCAAGCCCTATCGGCGAGCGGAGCTGGCCCAGAAGATCCGCGAATGCCTAGCGAGCGCGCCGCCCAAGCTCGCGACCGGACCGATGAAGGTGCTGCTCGTAGAAGACGACCCGCTGGTACGCTGGGCGACCCTCGCCATGTTCGAGGAGCTGGGCCATGCGGCGACGGCGGTGGGCACCGCGCGGGAGGCGCTGCAGTCGCTCGAGGCCGAGCGCTTCGACGTGCTCTTCACGGATCTCGGGCTGCCCGACAGCAACGGCATCGATCTTGCCCGCGAGGCGCTCGCGCGCTTCGCCGGCCTGAGGGTGGTTCTGGCCACCGGGTATCAGGAGGGCGAGGCGGGCTCCGCCAGCGGCAGCTGGATCAGGCTGCCCAAGCCCTATCACAGCGCCGATCTACAGCGCGTCCTGAGCACGATCCTCTGAGTCTCGTCAGGACCGAGGGAAGCTTACGGCAGCTCGGCGCGCGCCCGATCCTGCTCGCCCGGAACCTCCCAGGTTCCATCCGCCGAGCGGCAAGCGACGCCCGGATAGACCCGCTTCATCCCTTCGGCGTCGAAGCGCGTTGCCGCGAAGCGACGGCAATTCTCCGATCCCGCGTAATCGATATCGGCGAGCGCCTCGATTTCAATATGACCGGGCAAGGCGCTGCTCTCCCACTCGACCGCGCGGCCCGAGGCCTCGTTCTCCAGCGCGTGCTGCATGGCCCAATCGAGGCCCGCGCGGGCGGCTGCGGGCCAATCCTGCCCGCCGAGTTCGACCGCGACCAGCTCGACGGCAGTCTCCTTGTCTTCTCCGACCTTCTCGGCGCGCCGGATGAAATGGCCGATGGCCGGCGCGTAGCTCCATGTGATGTTGCGCTTGGGGCCGGCCGGCTGGCGGAACGCGGTGCAGACGATCGGCAGGGTGTCGAAGCTGCCCGCAGGCACCGACACCCGGGTCGAGGAGCGGACCTTGCAGTGCCAGAGCTCGAAGATCTCTTCGGAGCTGGCGGCGGTGGCCATGGTCGTGGCGGAAACCGAGAACCGGGTTTCGGTGCCGGGCTTCAGCGGCCAGAGCACGTCCGGCGCGGCCTCGGCCTCCGCCGATCCCGACCCATGTTCGCCGTACCAGGCAAAGGGCGGCAGGATGAAGTTGCGCGGGGCAGTGCGGCGCGTTCCGTCGCTCCCCTCCCACACGACCCGGCCGCCGTCCTGGGACAGCACGGTCTCTGAGCTGCCGTCGGAATAGTGGAACCGGTCTCCGGCTTCGTAGACGGGCTGGGCGAGACCGGTGAAGGAGGATAGCCGCTGGCGGGCGCCCGCGGCCGAATTGACGATCGTCTCCACCAGCTCGCGGGTGAGATCGCCGGTTATCTGCAGGTTGCTGTCCTTCTGGAAGGCGCGGATGGCGGCCTGTGTCTTGGGACCGACGATGCCGTCGACGCCAGCCTCGTAATAGCCCAGCTCGAGCAGAGCGCGCTGCGCGGCCTTGATCTCCACCGGTCCCGTGGTCTCCGGCTCGGGCGCGATCACCGCCGCCGGCTTGACGGAGGGCGGCGGCGGAGAAGCGTCCGTCTGAGGCAGCAGCGAACAGCCCTGCAACAAGAGGGCGGCGCCGAGGGCGACGCCGAGCGCGCCGCCCGAACGGCTGCGGCCGGCCGTGCGCCGCTCAGGCCACCTCATTGCGCGCACGCCGGTCAACCCGGCGCTCCTCAGGCAGTCGCACGATGACCGTGGTGCCGGTCCCTATGGTGCTGCGCAAGACCAGCTCGCCGCCATGGAGATCGACCAGCCGCTTCGTCAGGGTGAGGCCAAGGCCGGTGCCCTCGAACCGCCGGGCCAGTGAGGTGTCCACCTGCACGAAGGGCTCGCAGACGCGGCCCAGGTCCTTGGCCGGGATGCCGATGCCGGTGTCGGTTACCGTGACCGTGGGCCGGCCGGCTTCGAGAGTGGCCGAGACCGTCACCCGGCCGCTCTTCGGCGTGAACTTGACCGCGTTCGACAGCAGATTGACGAGGATCTGCTTCATCGCCCGCGCATCGGCCGTGACGATGAGCATGCCGGCCGGAAACTCCGCCTCGAGGGTCAAGCCGGCCCCCTCGGCCCGCGGCCGGATCAGCCGCACCGCGGACTGCACGACCGACACCAGGTCGACCTGCTCCTCGATGAGGGTCAAATTCCCGCTCTCGATCCGGGAGAGGTCGAGAATGTCGTTGATGATCTTCAGCAGGTAATGCCCGCTGTCCCGAATGTCCGAGGCATATTCCAGATATTGGCTCTTGCCCATCGGGCCGAGCGTCTGATTGGCGAGGATGTCCGAAAAGCCGATGATCGCGTTCAGCGGCGTCTTCAGCTCGTGGCTGACCATGGCCAGGAACTCGGACTTGGCCCGGTTCGCCACTTCCGCCTGCTCCTTGGCGCTGCGCAGATTGATCTCCGCGCGCCGCCGCTCGGCGATCTCGACCTGCAGCTCGCGGTTCGCGGTGGCGAGCTCGACGGTGCGCTCCTGCACGGCCCGCTCGATGGCCCGGCGGCGCAGCACGGTCGCGGTCATGTGCTGCAGCAGGAGCCCGGTCAGCAAAAGGCTGATCAGCGCCACGCCCCACGGCAAGGTGTCTTGCGGCCGAGGCGAGGAATCGGACAAGCGCATGATCTCGACCCGCCAGGCGTTGCCCGCGATGTCAAAACTGGAGCTGTGAAGGAATGCGGAAGCGCTCCCCTGCTCCGCGAGGGCTCGATCGTCCCAGCTGCGTGCATACAGCACGCTCTGCATCGCGCCCGAACCTTCCTCCACGAGACGGATGCCCATCGGGACGGCCGGCCCGGCGGTCTCCAGCGCCGCCTCCACCATGGGGCCGATGCTGATCGCGCCGATGGCAAAGCCCAGCAGGGCCTCATGCCGCTCCGGAGCGGGCTTGTCGAGGACCTCGCCGTCGAACAGCGGAAGCACGAACCAGACGTCGGCGTTTCGCCCCGCGACGGGATTGCCCGCCGGCAGGCGCGCGCTGAGGATGCGGCCATATTCCTCGGCCCGGGCAAGCACGGCGCGCGCGGCCGGATCGGCGCCCAGGTCGAAACCCAGCAGCCGCTCATGGCCTTCGAACGGCTCGACGTAATAGACCGGATAGTATTCGGGACGATCGGCCGCGGCGACGAGCTCGGAATCGCGGCCGAACTCGCGGATGCGCAACCCGAACAAGCCATCCACCTGCGCGCGCCGTTCGTATTTCGCACGCTGTCCGAGCGGCACCCGTGGAACCCACTCGAGCGCCGAAAATCCCGGATAGCGCGGCAGCGTCCGCTCGGTGAAGCGCAGGAACTCCCAGCGATCGACGCCGCGCGAGGCGGAGACGAACGCCGCCATCGAGTTCAGCGCCTCGGCATATTGCCGCATCCCGTCGCGCAGCGCGGCCGAGTACCCGGTCGCCTCCATCTCGAAGCTCCGGCGCTCGATGCTGACGAGCTGGTTGCGCGCCGCGAGGAACCCGCCCGCGGTGATCGCGATGCCGCAGGCAAGCACGACGGCGCTCGGGATGAAGTCCCTCCAGGACTGAGCAGC
>JAREAF010000440.1 GCA_029240475.1 Rhodospirillales bacterium
CGGCGGGCCGCCGCGCGCCCGATACCGATCCTGCTCGCGGACCGCAGCAGATTGGGTAAGGCTTCGACCGCCATGCGCAAAGGGATCGACTACCCTGCTCGGGAAGCGCGCCCCCCACCCCTCCTAGGTCAATGCACCTAATATTACCGAGTTAAAGCAATTTAAGCTAACACTTCCTTAAGGAAACAAATAACTCTCGTTAACCATGCATTCGGTCCAGCGCCTGGCAAGCCTGCACACCGGATACAGCCGAAAGTTCTAATGAATACTCCTATCGATTTCCTTGCGGGGTAGGGACCCGTGCCCCGCTCCGGAGCATGTCCGGTTGCGGACGGCCGAGCCAAGCTGACATGCTCCAGCGACCGGCGGTGCGGTGGGCAATGGATGGAGGCGGAGATGCTCTGGCTTGGCGGCGGTCAGGTATTCGACGTCGAGAGTGGCCGGTTCCGGAGCGCCGCGATCGGGATCGAGGGAGATCAAATCCACTCGATCGCCGACGCGCCTCGCCCCGGCCGCGAGGACCGCGTCCTCGACGCCAGCGGCTGTTTTCTCCTGCCCGGGCTGATCGATTGCCATGTCCATCTGGCGATGCCGACGGACGAGGCGGACCCCTCGGCGGTCGCCGGCTGGCCTGACGCGCTGATTGCGATCTACGCGATGAAGGCGGCGGAGCGCACGCTGCTCGGCGGCACGACCACCGTGCGCGACTGCGGCGGTTGGAACTATGTCGAGATGGCCGTGCGCAAGGCCATCAAGCGCGGCTGGTGCATCGGGCCGCGCCTGTTCCTGGCGGGGCGGCTGCTCTCCATCACCACCGGGGGAGTCGATTACTATCCCGGCATGTACGAGGTGGCGAACGGGCCCGACGAGGTCCGCGCCGCCGCGCGCCGGCAGCTCGCCCGAGGCGCCGATTTCGTCAAAGTCATGGCCACCGGCGCGATGCTCTCGCCCGAGAACGAGGATGCGCGCGCCATCCAGTTCACGCTGGAGGAGCTGAAGGCGGCGGCCGAGATCGCGCACGACAATTTCAAGCACATGGCCGCGCACGCGCATGCCTGCCAGGGCATCCTGAACGCGGTCGAGGCGGGCGCGGATTCCATCGAGCACGGCACCTATGCCGACGAGCAGGCGCTGCGGCTGATGGCCGAGCGAAAGGTCACCCTGGTGCCGACCTTCTGCGCCACCACCTCGATGCTGCACGATCCGAAAGTGAGCGCCTCCATGCCGCCGCATCTGCATGAGCGGCTCGTCGCGAGCCGCGAGATCCGGCAACAGATGGTCCGGCAAGCGCATCGCCTGGGCGTGCCGATCGCCATGGGCACGGATGCGGGCACCCCCGGCAACCATCACGGCGACAATGTCGACGAATGCATCGCCATGGTTGAGGAAGCCGGCCTCAGCCCCGCCGACAGCCTGCGGGCGGCGACCCTCCACGGCGCGCGGCTGTTGCGCCAGGAGGACAAACTTGGCAGCCTCGCTCCGGGCAGGTTCGCGGACATCATCGCCACACGGGCAAACCCGCTGGACGACATCCGCGCGCTGAAGCGCCTGGCGCTGGTCATGAAAGGCGGCGTCGCCCACCTGAACGCGCTCTCATGAGGATCGGAACAGGAGACAAATCGCCGTGGAGGTGATCACCCGCTTCCCCCGCGCCGTGCGGGAGATCGTCAATGCCGAGATCCCGCTATCCGACGGCACGCGCCTGGCCGCGCGCATGTGGCTGCCCGAGGATGCGGAAGCCAATCCCGTGCCGGCGATCCTCGAATATCTTCCCTACCGCAAGCGCGACGGCACCTCCGAGCGGGACGCGCTCACGCACCCCTATTATGCCGGCCATGGCTACGCCTGCGTGCGGGTTGACATGCGCGGCTCGGGCGAGTCCGAGGGGCTCCTGCTTGACGAGTATCTGAAGCAGGAGCAGGACGATGCGCTGGAGGTGATCGACTGGATCGCAGCGCAGCCCTGGTGCACCGGCAAGCTCGGCATCATCGGCATCTCGTGGGGCGGCTTCAACGGATTGCAGATCGCCGCGCGCCGCCCCAAGCCGCTGAGGGCGATCGTCACCATCGCTTCGACGGACGACCGCTATGCCGACGACATCCACTACATGGGCGGATGCCTGCTGAACGACAATTTGAGCTGGGCCTCCACGATGTTCGCCTACATGTCGCGGCCGCCCGATCCGGCGCTGGTCGGCGAGCGCTGGCGCGAGCTGTGGATGTATCGGCTTGAGCACACGCCGCTGCTGATCGCGAATTGGCTGCAGCATCAGCGCCGCGACGCGTTCTGGAAGCACGGCTCGGTCTGCGAGAACTACGCCGATATCGAATGCGCGGTTTATGCCGTGGGCGGCTGGGCGGACGGCTATTCCAACGCCGTGCCGCGCCTGCTCGCGGGGCTCAAGGCGCCGGCCAAGGGGCTGATCGGCCCGTGGGCGCACAAATATCCGCACTTCGCCAAGCCGGGTCCGGCGATCGGCTTCCTGCAGGACACCTTGCGCTGGTGGGACCACTGGCTGAAGGGCAAGGACACCGGCATCATGGACGAGCCGAAATACCGGGTCTGGATGGAAGATCCGGTGACGCCGACGGCCTACCTGCCGCACCGGCCCGGCCGCTGGGTCGCCGAGCCCTCCTGGCCCTCCAAGAACATCCGGCCCACGCGCCTGGCGCTCAATCCGGGACGGCTGGGCAACGAGGCAGAAGCGGAGGCCGCCATCACCATCTCCTCCCCGCAGGATACCGGGCTCTATGCCGGGGCCTGGTGTCCGTACGGGCTCGGTCCCGATCTGCCGTCGGACCAGCGCGAAGAGGACGGCAACTCGCTCTGCTTCGACGGGCCGGCGCTGACCGGGACGCTCGAGATCCTGGGCGCGCCGGTGGTGGAGATCGAGCTGGCCAGCGATAAGCCGGTGGCGATGATCGCCGCCCGGCTCTGCGACATTCACCCCGACGGCGCGTCCGAACGCGTGAGCTACGGCCTCTTGAACTTGACCCATCGCGAGAGCCACGAGCAGCCCTCCCCGCTCGAACCGGGGCGCCGCTACCGGGTGCGCGTTCAGCTCAACGACATCGCGCACAGCTTCAAGCCGGGACACCGCATCCGCCTGGCGCTCTCGACCAGCTACTGGCCGATCGCCTTCCCCACGCCCGAGCCGGTCCTGATGACCATCTTCACCGGCGCCTCGACGCTCGAGCTGCCGGTGCGCCCGCCGCGCAAGGAAGATGCTGAGCTGCGCGACTTCGCGCCTCCGCAGGGGGCCACGCCGCTGGCGCAGACGGTGCTGCGCAAGGGCGGCACCCGGCGGATCGTCGAGCGCAACCTCGCCGCCGACGAAAGCGTCTTCACCCGTCACGAGGATACCGGCACATATCGGATCGATGCGATCGACCTGACCCTCGATCAGATCAAGACCGGCACCTATCGAATCAAGACGGATGATCCGCTCTCGGCCGACGTCACCATCAAATGGACCCAAAAGCTCGCGCGCGGCGACTGGCGGGTGCGCACCGAGACGGAAACGCGCTTCCGCGCCACCAGGGACGAGTTCCTCATCGACGCCACGCTCGACGCCTATGAGGGGGA
>JAREAF010000441.1 GCA_029240475.1 Rhodospirillales bacterium
GGCCCGCCCGCGAGCGGCCGCGCCAGCCCGGCCTGCATCGCGCGCGCCGCGGCCCGGCCGCCGATGAGCCCGATCGGGAGCAGGTATGGAGCTTCGCGATCAGGCATCGGCCCTCATGCCTCCTGGCCTGCCCGCCCTCAAAAAGAAGGGCCCTCTCCGATCCGGAGAGGGCCCTGTCAACCGGCAACCATTGCCGCTCAGGCGCCCGGCTGCGGCTCCGGCTCGAGCCCTCCGGGGCGTCCCGCCGGCGCGCTGCCGCTGGTCGGCACCGAGGAACGCGGTTTGGTCGGCTTGGTCGGGGTGTCCTCCGGGCGGGAGATCGGCTCGCCGCGGATGACGCGCCGCACCTCGTCTGCCGACAGCGTCTCATATTCGAGCAGCGCCTTGGCCAAGGCCCGGAGCTCGTCCATGTGCTCGGTCAGGATTTGCCGGGCCCGCGCCTCGCCGCTCTCGACCAGCCGGCGGATCTCCTCGTCGATGAGGCGGGCGGTCGCGTCCGACATGTTCTTGCGCTGGGTCACTGAATGACCGAGGAAGACCTCCTCCTCATTTTCGCTGTAGCGCAAAGGCCCGAGCTTCTCGGACATGCCGAACTCGGTGACCATGCGCCGCGCGAGGTTGGTGGCCTGGCGGATGTCGTCGGAGGCGCCGGTGGTGATGTTCTCGATGCCGAAGATCAGCTCCTCGGCGACGCGGCCGCCGAACATCATCGCCAGCTTGGCCGACAGCTCAGCCTTGGAATAGCCGTAGCGGTCCTTCTCGGGCAGCGACATGGTCACGCCGAGCGCCCGCCCGCGCGGGATGATGGTCACCTTGTGCAAGGGGTCGTGGTGCGGCTCGTAGAGGCCGACCAGCGCGTGCCCGCCCTCGTGATAGGCGGTGACGGTCTTCTCCTCGTCGGTCATGACCATCGAGCGGCGCTCCGCGCCCATCATGACCTTGTCCTTGGCGGCCTCGAAATCCTGCATGGTGACGAGCCGCTTGCTCGCCCGCGCGGCGAGGAGGGCCGCCTCGTTGACGAGGTTGGCGAGGTCGGCGCCCGAGAAGCCCGGGGTGCCGCGCGCGATCACCTTGGGGTCCACGTCGGGCGCCAGCGGCACCTTGCGCATATGGACCTTCAGGATCTTCTCGCGACCGAGCACGTCCGGATTGGGCACGACCACCTGGCGGTCGAAGCGGCCGGGGCGCAGCAGCGCCGGGTCGAGCACGTCCGGCCGGTTGGTCGCCGCGATGAGGATCACGCCCTCATTGGCCTCGAACCCGTCCATCTCGACCAGCAGCTGGTTGAGGGTCTGCTCGCGCTCGTCGTTGCCGCCGCCCAGGCCCGCGCCGCGGTGGCGGCCGACGGCGTCGATCTCGTCGATGAAGATGATGCAGGGCGCGTTCTTCTTGCCCTGCTCGAACATGTCGCGCACGCGGCTCGCGCCGACGCCGACGAACATCTCGACGAAGTCGGAACCGGAAATGGTGAAGAACGGCACGTTCGCCTCGCCGGCGATGGCGCGGGCGAGCAGCGTCTTGCCGGTGCCCGGAGGGCCGACCAGCAGCACGCCCTTCGGGATCTTGCCGCCGAGGCGCTGGAACTTCTGCGGGTCGCGCAGGAACTCGACGATCTCCTGCAGCTCCTGCTTGGCCTCGTCGATGCCGGCGACGTCGTCGAAAGTGACGCGCCCGACCTTCTCGGTCAGAAGGCGCGCGCGGCTCTTGCCGAATCCCATGGCCTTGCCGCCGCCCGACTGCATCTGGCGCATGAAGAAGATCCACACGCCGATCAGGAGCAGCATCGGGAACCAGGAGACCAGCACATGGAACAGCGAGGGCACGTTGTCGTCGGCCGGCGCGGCGTTGATCGTGACGTTCTTGCCGCGCAGTTCGGAGACGATGTCGGTGTTGTCCGGCATGTAGGTGGAGAAGGGACGACCCTCGGAGGTGGTGCCGGTGATGGTGTTCCCGGTGATGGTGATCTCGGAGACGTGCCCTTGATCCACCTGGCTCAGGAACTCGGAGAAGGCCATAGCGCTGTGGCGGCTAGGACCGGACGAGCTCTGAAAGAGATTGAAGATCGCCACCAGCAGCAGGGCGATGACGAGCCACAGGACGACGTTCCGGCCCAGATTCACGGCTGAGGACCTCTATGATCGCGATGACGATCGCGTGCCCCGGGATCGGGGCCTTCGCGGGTTAGAACCTTAGATAATGTTCGTTTACGCCTAGGCAACTGTAAACACATCATCCGGTGAGGGGCTGCCGTGGCGCCCAGGCCACGCTCGCCCGATATTTCCCCTCGAAAAGCCCCGGCAGATGCGGCACTTCGACCAGGCGCTGGCCCTGCCAAAGCGCGGGCAGGCTCCAGAGCTGGCGGGCGGGCGCCTGCGGCAACCGGCCGCCAGTCCCGCGCAGGAGCAGGCGCGCCTCAGCCAACCCTTTCCGGCCGAGGCGCGCGATCGTGAGCCCGCGCAGCCGCTCCGCCGGCCCGTCCAGCCGCAGCTCGAATCGTCCGTCCCAAAGGAGGAGGCCCGGGCGCGCGGGACAGGTCTCGACCGCCGCCCAGTCCTCGCGGGTGACCACAAGCCGGCCCCGCTCCAATGTCATCACGCAGCCCGCCAGGGTGCGCGCGAGCCGGTCGGGCGCGCGGCGCAGCGCAGCGCCCAGGCTTTTGACACTGTCGCGGGCCGGGGGATAGGCGCCGCCGCCGACCGCGCCCAGCACGCGCGCGAGGGCGGCCTCCGCGATCGACGGCGCAAGCCCGCCGAACCCATCCATGCGGAGAATGACGTGCCCATAGCAGGACGGGGACGCGGCCTCCATCAGCCAAGTTGCGGCGGCGCGGTCCAGGGCCCAACGGTCTTCCGCGAGCCGCTCGGCGGCCGCCGCCAACCGGTCCGGGTCCACTCCGCCCGATGCCAGCAGCGGCAGGAGGGCGCGCCAGCGCACCCGTTCATGGCGCGGATCGCGGTTGGACGGATCCTCGACCCATACCTGCCCCAATTCCTCAAGGGTGGCGCGCAGCCGCGCCTTGGGCAGGCCGAGCAGCGGCCGCAGCAGCCGCAAACGGCCGCCGGAGGCGGGAACGAGCGAGGCCGGAGCCATCCCCGCCAAGCCGCGCAGCCCGCTGCCCCGAACCAGGCGCATCAGCACCGTCTCGGCTTGGTCGTCGCGATGGTGGGCCAGAAGCAGATGCGCGATCCGGACTTCCCGGCAGTGCTCGACCAGCAGCCCGTAGCGCAGCCGTCGCGCGCGCTCCTGAATCGAGCCGCGCTCCCCCGAAGCGGCCGGCGCGCGCAGGATGCGGGCCTCCAGCCCGCGGGCGACGAGCCAGTCGCGCACCTGCTCGGCCTCCGCCCCCGATTCGGCGCGCAGGCCGTGATCGACGATCAGGCAGAGGAGCCTGCCGCCGCGGTCGCGCGTCCAGGCATCGGCCAGGAAGGCGAGCGCGAGACTGTCCGCTCCCCCGGAGACCGCGGCCGCCAGGCGGGGTGCGGGCTCCCAGGGGCCTAGAGCCGCCATCGCCGCCGCGAACTCGGCGGCGCCGAGCGCGGCGGCGGGCGGGTTCGCGAGAGACGGCGGGCTTGCGCTCACCCGCA
>JAREAF010000442.1 GCA_029240475.1 Rhodospirillales bacterium
CGGCCGCTCCCGAACGGCCCGCCGCATCCGCACAGCCGCTCGCGCCGGCACGCACGCCGAGCCCTGCCCCGACGCAGCAGCAGGCCGCGCTGGCGCCTGCGCCCAGCGCTGCAGCGCCCGCCAAGACCGCCGTTGCCCCGAAGAGCGAGGGGGATGCATGGCTGGTGCAGCTCGCCTCCTATGCGAAGCCCGAGCTGGCCGAGAAGGGCTGGCGGGAGCTCAGCGCGGCGGCGCCCGAGCTGTTCGCGAACCGCAAGCCGCTCGTCCAGGAGAGCCAGCTGGCCGACCAGTCGACGGTCTGGCGCCTGCGCACCGGCCCCTACGCTGCCTATTCGGAAGCGGCCGGGTTCTGCGAGCAGCTCAAATCCCGCGGCCTGGACTGCTACGTGGCGCAGCCCGGCTCGTAATTCTCCGCTTCTTCAACGGCCCGTTAACCTTCTTCTGGCGTCCTCGCTCATGGCGAGGGCGCCAGAGGCGTTTAGGGCGATTCGATTGCGCGGGGACAACCTCCGCGATTCTCTTCTTGCCTCGCCTCTGTTGTGTGTGCATAGTGTGTTGCCCACAACATGTTGAGGGGGCCGCAATGAATATGGTCTGGACGCCGGAACGCATCGAGATGTTGCAGTCCCTGTGGCGGGAGGGACATTCCGCCAGCGCCATCGCCGAAAAGCTGGGCGGCATCAGCCGCAACGCCGTGATCGGCAAGGCGCATCGCCTGCTTCTGCCTTCCCGCCCATCGCCGATCAAACGGGAGGAGCGCGTGAAGCCCGCGCCCGCCCCGCAGCGCGCGCATGGCAGCGGGCATGGCTGCATGTGGCCGATCGGCGATCCCAAGTCGCCGGAGTTCCATTTCTGCGACGAGCCGGCGGATCCGGGCCGTCCCTACTGCTCGACCCACTGCGCGCAGGCCTATCAGCGGCGCGAGGAAGCCGCCTGAAAGCTTGCCCCGGAGGAAGGGCGGCGCCTATATCTCACTTCCGCCCTTCGCCGGATTAGCTCAGCTGGTAGAGCAACCGCCTTGTAAGCGGTAGGTCGCGGGTTCAAATCCTGCATCCGGCACCATCTTCGATCCCGCGAAGATCGCTGCGGACGGCGCCCGCCTCGGAGCGGACGGTCCGGCACGGGTCGAAGATCAAGCTGAGCTCGCATTCGCAGGCTTGAGCCTGAATGCCCGCGAGGAAAGAGGGGCTCAGGACCTCACTTCTTCCTGGCCGCTCGCGACGGGACCAGCGTCACCGGCACCTCTGCGATGTGCAGCACGCGGGTCGCGACCGAGCCCAGCAGCAGGCTGGGGATGGCGCCCAATCCGCGCGTGCCCATGATGATCTGCTCGCATTTGCGGTCGCGGGCATATTCGACGATCTGCTCGGCGGCATTGCCGACCGCGATGTGGCACTCATAGGGAGTGTTCATGCCGTCGAGCAGCGCGCGCGCCGATTTCAGGCATTTTTCCCCCTCCTCCTGATGGAAGGAGCGCACCACGTCCTGGCTCACGAACGTGCTTGCCGCCGAGGGCAGCGGCGGCTGGATGTTGAGCAGGTGCAGCCGTATCTGCGAATTGGAGGAGGCCAACCTGGCGCCGTATCGCACCGCCTCCAGCGCATTGTCCGATCCGTCGACCGCGATCACGATGTTCATCGGGCTCCCCTGCCGTTCATGAGATGAGGTCGAGTTTCTCGCGATGGCGCCGCTGCTTCATGCGCGTGATCGCCAGCGCAATCAGCACCGTCAGCACGGCCCCCGCGATCGGCGCGCCGAGGTGCAGCCACTCCGCCTCGTGCAGGAGCGGCGCGATGCCGGGATCGGTCACCATCACCTCTCCGGCGATATAGCCCAGCAGGGCGCCTCCGGCCCAGATCAGGATCGGCAGCCGGTTCAGGATCTGCAGGATCAGGGCGCTGCCGAAGATCACCAGCGGCATGCTGATGGCCAAGCCGACCACCAGCAGGGTGAAGCTGTGCTCCTCGCCCGCACCCTGCGCGGCGGCGGCGATGGCTATGACGTTGTCCAGGCTCATCACCGCATCGGCGATGACGATGGTGCGCACGGCCGCCCAGAGCCCCGCCGTCGACCCCGCATCGCCGTGGTGTTCCGATTCCTCGGGCAGGATCATCTTGACGGCGATCCAGAACAACAGAAGGCCGCCGATGAACTTCAGGTAGGGGACGTTGAGGAGGGAGGCGATGAAAATGGCGAAGATGATCCTGAGGACCACCGCCGGGACCGTGCCGAGGATGATTCCCCAACGGCGCTGGTTGGGCGGCAGCGACCGGCAGGCCAGGGCGATGACCACCGCGTTGTCCCCGCTGAGGAGGATGTTGATCCAGATGATCTGGCCCAGCGCGATCCAGAATACGTGATCGCCAAGGTTCATCGGTCCGTCTCCCCCGCCCGCCTGCTCATCCGACGCAGATCACCAGGGTTGGACCAACGGCCGGACCGGCATTGATGCGCGATCCGGATGCGCGCGGCGTCCCGGCTAAGGTTCGCCTCCTCGCCCGCCACGACCGGAGTCTTCATGACGATCTGGGGCATTGCGAAACGCACACCGGTGCTGAAAAGCCGATCCATCGTTCGAAGCCTGAATTGCTGATCTGCTGCGGCAAGGGCTGGGGCCGCCGCAGGTCCAAGTCCGGCCTCGCCGTTCTTGGCAGCCAGAGGGGCCGGCCCGGTCTGTTGTCGTTCTCTCCCATTGGCCCGCCGAAGCCGGCGGCGAAAATCCACCTGAACCGGCTCCTAAGAGGCCGGAGCCGGGTTCGTAGAATGCATCGGCTTCAATCGAGAGCGCAACGGGCGCTTCGCCGCGGGCGAAGGCCGCCAGGTGCCTCCTGGCGGTGGGTTCAATTGGCGGCCGGGCTAGGTCCGGAACGCCTCTTCCCTTCCCGCCTCCGGAGCGGCGGCCGTCTGCCGCCGCCGCAGCATGAGCTTGGCCAACTCCATGAGCAGGAGGAGCGTCGCGGCCACCGCGGTGGAGATGGCCCAGTCCGCGGCCGTGAGCGGCACCGTGTGGAAGGCGGTCTGCAGCACGGGCAGGTAGATCACGAGGATGTGCGTCAGCAGGGACAGCAGCACCGCGCCGATCAGCCAGATATTGTCGAAGAACCCGCTGAAGGCGCTGCGCCAGGTCGAGCGGCAATTGAACACGTTGAAGAGCTGAAACATCATCAGCGTGGTGAAGGCCATGGTGCGCGAATAGGTCTCGTCAGCGAGGTTAGGGGCGTCGCCATTGGCCAGGGGCGAGAACAGCCCTCCGGGGTAATAGGCGTCGAGCACGGCCAGCGTGCCGATCATCATCACCGACCCGATCCCGGCCAGGCGCAGCCAGTCCGCCGTGGTGAGCACGCCCGAGCCGCGCCGGCGCGGCTCGCGCAGCATCACGTCGGGCTCCTTCGGATCGATCCCGAGCGCCAGCGCAGGCGGGCCGTCGGTGATCAGGTTGATCCACAGGAGCTGGGCCGCGAGCAGCGGCAGGAAGAGGCCGATCTCGGCCGAGGCGAGGCCGAGCAGCCCTGCGAACATCACGCCCGCGAACATGGTCAGGAGCTCGCCGGCATTCGAGGAGAGTAGGTAGATCAGGTACTTG
>JAREAF010000045.1 GCA_029240475.1 Rhodospirillales bacterium
GTGATGGCAATTCCCAGTCCCTTTATTGAACGGTGTTGGACGTATGCCGACGAAAATTGAAGGATAGGGGATGCAGTGAAAATGGTCGCGGTGGAGCTACTTCGTAAAGCGTGCTTCACGGGCTGTGTTGTGGCGGGAGTGTTCTTGGTTATAGATGCTTATGATTGGTTGATGACGAGTATCGGAATGCAGCCGAGACGGCATTCGGAGTTCGTTTCCTGATTACCGCCGCTTTCTTATGTCAAAGTAGCTGGTGGTCCAAGAAAGCACCAACGTCAGGAAGGTCGCTTATATAGCAGTCAACCGAAAGGCTGCATCATTGCTCACTTGGAACCTCTGTCCAGTTTTGTGGCTTTTTTGAGCTTCGAAAAGGCACGTTATCGCAGATGCTAATAGGCGGGAAACGGCACAAACCCTGAAAAGAATACAACCGTGCCACGGCGTAATGGCATCCCGCCGTCACGCTGCGCTGATCAGACGGCTGGGTCGCCAGACAGCATAGATGGAGAGGAATCAACTTTGATGCAGGCTCAGCGTCCCCTTTGACGGATCAGCAGCTGGCCGAGCTGCAAGGGTGGGCTGCAAGCCATACGGAGATCGTCGCAGTCTGAGTCATCGGGAGCCGAGCCGAAGGCCGCGCGCAAGGGGGCTCAGACCTGGATTTGACGCTTGAGCTGGACCCTGGAGATCAATACAGCGACGAGGACAACGTCCTTATATCGAACAGAGCCGCGTGGGCGCTGCACAAGGCCTTGGCCAATCCCGCCACGCGCGACGAGGCGCTGGAGATCACGCGCGGGGCTCGTTGAGCGGGTGCGGGTCAAGCCCGGGGAGAAGCGCGGCAGCTTCGAGGTGGAGCTCGGGGGGAGATCGCGGCGATGATCGAGCTGGCGCAGGGACCCGAGCGCAGCAAAGCCGCCCCAGGTGGGGCGGCTGTTCGCAATGCGTTTCGGCGTTCGGTGAAGCTGGTTGCGGGGGCAGGATTTACCGCCTTCGCTGCGCTCGGCGTTGACGCTCGCGGGGCGCAGCCCCGCTCGGTCCGAACGGCAGGTCCATTCACCGGCCCCACCTGCCAATGATCAAGGGCACCCGCTGCCGGGTGCCCTTCATCATTGGTTGCGGGGGCAGGATACCACCTATGCCGAACAGCCGTTCGGTCGAGCTGAGTGCCCGCTGCCTCTATCTGGCTGCGCGAACCAGGACCCGGTTGATGCCGGTACCTTTATGACCTAGCATGCCCCCAAGGTCGGCGATGTAGACTCATTAATGGATCAAATACGCAATATTGTTTCCGGGAGGCCAGGCCGCCGCCCAGCCATCGACGGGTGACCATCGCCAGTTCCGCGACCCAAGAGGCGCGTCGGGAGGGTCTGCAGCATGACACGCGAGCGCGAGGGACACGAGCCTTGGCGAGTGGGAGTTCTGTTCTCGCGCACGGGCGTCACGGCGGTCATCGAAGAGACGCAGCTTCGCGGCACCCTGCTCGCCATCGAGGAAATCAACGCGGGCGGCGGTATCAACGGCCGCGAGCTGGTGCCGATCATCTACGATCCCGCCTCGGACGAGCGGAACTTCGCGCGTCTGGCCGATCACCTGCTCACCGATGACGGCGTGACGATGATCTTCGGATGCTACACCTCCAGCAGCCGCAAGGCGGTGCTGCCGATCGTCGAGCGGCGCAACGGGCTGCTGTGGTATCCGACGCTATACGAGGGATTTGAATACTCGCCGAACATCATTTATACGGGCGCGGCGCCCAACCAGAACAGCGTCGAGCTCGCGGACTTCCTGGTCGGGCGTTACGGCCCGCGCTTCTACCTGATCGGCTCGGACTACATCTATCCGCGCGAATCCAACCGGATCATGCGCGAATTGCTGCGCCAACGACGCGGGACCGTGGTTGGCGAGCACTATCTCGACCTGCATGCGCGACCGTCCGAGTTCCGGCTGCTCATGCGCGAGGTGCGCAGAAGCGCGCCGGACGTGATCTTCTCGACGGTTGTCGGACAGGCGACCGTCTATCTCTACCAAGCCTATGCAGAGGCCGGCTTCGACACTCGGGTGATGCCCATCGCCAGCCTCACAACCAGCGAGGCCGAAAACGCCCTCATGGGCGCGGATGTGGCGAGCGGCCATATCACCGCGGCGCCGTATTTCGAGGGTCTCGGCAATCCCAACGACACATCTTTCACCGCCCGCTACCACCGGCGCTTCGGACAGGACCAGCATACGAATTTCTGCGTCGAGGCCGCCTACTTCCAGATCCATGTCTTCGCGGCCGCCCTGGCCGAGGTCAACAGCATGGACCCAGACGTGCTGCGGCCCGTAGTGCTGACCACGGATTTCGAGGCGCCGCAGGGTCATATCGCGATCGACCGCGAGAGCGGCCACACGAATCTTTGGACCCGGATCGGGCGTGCGCGCGCCGACGGGCGTTTCGAGGTGGTTCGCGAGTCCGGTCGACCGGTGCGGCCGGACCCCTATCTCGTGGCTCACTGAGCCGGAGCACCGACGGCGATGGCGATGCAGACGCCGCTCATCGACCTTCGCGAAATGCGCATCTGGGTCGTTCTCCCCCGCGACCGGGACGGAGAGGCGCTGATCCACCATCTGCAGCGCCTCGGGGCGCAGCCTCGTCACGTCTGGCCGCCACCGGAGCGCCTGGATACGGAAGCGGAGTTGCTGCTCTGCCTCGTCGGTCGCGAGACGCGCGCCCTCGCCGCGGCCTTGATCGACGCGGCCGACCTCACGGTAATTGGCGTGACCGATCCGGCCAACCCGCACACCCTGCAGCTACTCTCAAGCTTGAACCCGCACGGCATACTGGTCCGACCGATTGATCCAGGCGCGGTGCTCAGCTGCATCGCGGTCGCCCGCAGCAATGTCAGCTTCCAGCGCCGCCTCAGGACCAAGATCGCGAAGCTGGAAGAACGCCTCCGAACCGTAAGGAAGGTCGATCAGGCGAAGGCCATCCTGATGGCCACGCGCCATATCGACGAGCCGCAAGCCTTCGCCTTCCTGCGCGAGCTGGCGATGCGTCGGCGTGTACCGATCGGCGTGGTGGCGTCGCTGGTGGTTGAGTCTAATGAGGTCTTGTCAGAGAACCAGGATTAGTGAAATCTAGTCGGAACGGAATGCCCGACGGATAACGGTCGGGCGTGCCAAGGTGGCAGCGGCGCCGCCCCGACATATCGGGCATGGAAGCCCCACGCAGTCTCGTTTCGACGACGACGCGTGGGGTTTTGTGCTTTTTGCGGTCCGGATCGCAGGCAGGGAGGAGCACATAAATGGCGATCATCAGACGAAAATTCCTGAAGAGGTCGGCAGCCACGCTGGGTGCGCTGGCGATCGGCGGCGCGGCGCCCTATGTGTTCTCGCGCAATATCGCCAAGGCGCAGGAAAGCGACACAATCAAGGTCGGCATCCTGCATTCGCTGTCGGGCACCATCGCCATCATCGAGACCTCGCTGCACAATGCGGAGCTCCTGGCGATCGAGGAGATCAACGCCAAGGGCGGGGTGCTCGGCAAGAAGATCCAGCCCGTCGTCGAGGATCCGCAATCCCTGGTGCAGGTCTTCGCAGAGAAGGCCAAGAAGCTCCTGCTCGAGGACAGGGTGGCGGCCGTGCTCGGCTGCTACACCTCCGCCAGCCGTCAATCGGTGCTCCCGGTGTTCGAGGAGTATAACGGCCTGCTTCTGTACCCCACGCTGTACGAGGCGCAGGAGTGCAGCAAGAACTGCTTCTACACCGGGGCCGTCCCGAACCAGCAGCTCGACGACTTCGTGCCGTGGATCATCGAGACCCTCGGCCGCAAGAAATTCTACATGATCGGCTCCAACTACATCTATCCGAAGGAGACCAACCGCGAGGTCAAGGCTCTGCTCAAGAAGTTCGGCGGCGAGGACGTTGGCGAGGAATACGCCCCGCTCGGTCATACCGAGTTCTCTACCGTGATCAACAACATCGCCGGCAGCGGCGCCGAGGTCGTGTTCTCCGATCTGGTCGGCGATTCGATCGTCGCTTTCTATAAGCAGTTCAAGCAGTTCGGCTTCACCGCTGAGGACCTGCCCATCTGCACCCCGATCACGACCGAGCAGGAGACGGCCGCCATGGGCCCCGAGAACGCGGTGGGCCACTACACCTCTTTCAATTACTTCCAGACCGTCGACACGCCGGAAAATCAGTCCTTTGTGGAGCGCTACAAGGCGAAATACGGCAAGAACCAGGTCACCAACGCGGTCATGGAAGCGGCCTATTTCCAGACTTACCTGCTGGCGCAGGCGATCGAGAAAGTGGGTTCGACAGATACGGACGCGCTGATTTTCGAGGGCTTGCCGGGCCAGGAATTCAAAGCGCCGCAAGGCCCCGTCAAAATCGACGAGAAGAATCACCACACGCATCTGTGGGCGCGCATCGGCAAGGCGCGCGAAGACGGCCAGTTCGACATCGTCTGGACGTCCAAAGACCGTATCCGCCCCGATCCGTGGGTCGATTACCTCTATCCGAACAAAGACTGCGACTTCACGGACCCGAAGGTCATGGAGCGCGTCAAGAAGCCGTGGCGCGAGGAAAAGAACCGGTCCGGAACGATCGACTTGTAGAAGCCGGGTCCGGCGCGATGACGGCGAGCTTGCCCTCGCCGTCATCGGCGGCCCACACCGGCTTCACGGCGCCAGCAACTCCAACTGGAACGCGGCGGAATGTTATCTGAACGCGCTACAACGCTGCAGACCACCAACCTATGGCTGATCGCTCTGGGTGCGGCCGTCGCACTCCTCGTGGTTTTAGTGGCGACCGGAACGATCACCATCTCGCAGCGATATATTTCGCAGATGATGATCGGCGTCAGCGTCGCCGCCATCCTGGTCATCGCCGCGGTGGGGCTGGCAATCATCTTCGGCGTGGCCGGGGTGATCAACATGGCCCATGGCCAGTTCATCATGGTCGGGGCCTACACCGCCGCCGTGGTCGGACAGCTCGGCGGCAATACGTTCGTCGCGATCCCGGTGGCGTTCGCGGTAGTCGCCCTGCTCGGCCTCATCGTCGAGCGCGGGATCATTCAGTGGATCTATGACCGACCGCTGGAGACGCTTTTGGCCACCTGGGGCGTGGGCATCATCCTCGAGGTGTTGGTGAAGGTGATCTTTGGTCCCGAGCTTTACTATGTGGGCGCTCCGAGAATGCTGGACGGCGGCATCAGGTTGATCGGGCGGCTGCCCTACCCCTACTACCGCCTGTTCCTAATCGGCATGGCCATACTCATGCTGGCGGTGACTTTCTATCTCGTATTCAAGACCAATTTCGGCCTGAAGGTGCGTGCGGTCCGCCGCAACCGCGCGATGGCTGGGTCACTGGGAATCAACACCGCGCGTATCGACATGCTGATCTTCATGTTCGGCTCCGGGCTCGCCGGCGTCGCCGGCGCGGTGCTCGCGCCGATCAAGTCGGTCTCCACCACCATGGGCTTCAGCTATGCGGTGGATTCCTACATGGTGATCGTGCTCGGCGGGGTCGGCAACCTGCTGGGCGTGCCTACGGGCGCATTCATCATCGGCGAAGCGGAGACGCTGATCGCGACCGGAACCAACTCGGTGATCGGCAAGCTCCTGGTCTTCGTCTTCATCGTCGTCGCCATTCGCATAGTGCCCCGGGGGATTTTCGGTTATCAGGAGCGGCGCTGAGATGGCAATGAAACCATCGGCTCGCCCGGAAGCTCGCGGGCGTCGCATCCGGCGGACGCGGATGTTTCCGCTATGGGCGTTGCTGCTCGGCGCATTGGTCATGGCCCTGATCGGCACCTCGCCCTATTACGGGGGCACCGACAGCTATGTGGTCCAGCTGATCGGCAAGTTCCTCTGCTTTGCCATCTTCGCCCTCAGCATCGACCTCATCTGGGGCTTCACCGGAATCCTCAGCCTGGGGCAGGCGGTCTATTTCGGGATTGGCGCCTACTTCGTAGCGCTGTCGATGAAGATCAACTATACGCTCACCCATCCAACCCGCTATGGCGGCAAGATTCCCGACTTCATGGAGTGGAACGGGCTCACCGAGCTGCCCGGCTTCATGGAGCCGCTGATGTCCACGCCGATTGCCATTATCGGCGCGCTGGTCGTTCCGACGCTTCTGGCACTGTTCTTCGGCGTGATCACCTTCAAAAGGCACATCTACGGCGTCTACTGCGCGGTGATCACGCTGGCCGAATCCCTGATCCTCCAGGATTTCATCATCGAGTATCAGGCCTACACCGGCGGCTTCAACGGCATCACGGATTACGGGAACATCCGCGAGCCGGCCTTCCTGTGGTTCATCATCGCGGTCACGGTCGCGTTCTTCATCATCGCGCGGTTCCTTACGCACTCGCGCATCGGCACGGTGCTGAAGTCGGTCCGCGACAACGATGTGCGCGCCCAGTTCATGGGCTACAACGTTGCCAATTACCGCATCTTCGTCTTCTGCGTGTCGGCCTTCATGTCCGCCGCGGCGGGGGCGATGTACGCCGCCTGGGTCGGCATCGTGTCCTTCCTCGACACGGGCCCGCTCTTCTCCGTCGAAGCGGTGGTGTGGACTGCCGTGGGCGGCCGGGCGACGCTGATTGGGCCTTTCGTCGGCGCCTTCCTGGTGCGGGGTCTGGAATTTATGCTCAGTGGAAGCTGGTTCGCCGATTACTGGCAGTTCTTCATCGGCGCCCTCTTCATCGCCGTGGTGCTGTGGATTCCCGACGGCATCGTCGGCTCGATCGGCAACTGGCTGCGCAAGCGAAGGACCGGATCGGTCCGCCAGATTCGCGAAGACGCCGACCAGCGCGCCCATGACCAGCAGCGCGACTGGGAGCCGGCCGGCGCTCGCAAGCCCGGCGAAGAAGTCGTGTAGAGGTCCCGCCATGCCGCTGCTCGAGGTCAAGAGCCTGACCACGGTGGTCTCCGGTTACCGGATCCTCAACAATCTCGATTTCAGCGTCGAGGAGAACGAGCTGCGCGTCCTCCTAGGACCGAACGGGGCGGGAAAGACGACGCTGATCGCGATGATCACCGGCCAATTCAAGCCCACCTCCGGCCGCATCCTGTTCAACGGCCAGGACATCACCGGGCGGGCGCCGGACGAGATTTTTCTCGCGGGGATCAGCCGGAAGTTCCAGGTGCCGAACATGTACGAGACGCTGTCGGTCTACGACAACGTCATGGTCTCGCTGCTGACCGAGAGAAAAGTGTTCAGATACATGTTCAAGCGGGTGACGCCAGAGGAGAATGATCGGATCTGGGAGATCCTCGAATTCGTCGACCTCGCCGACAAGGCGAATGACCCTGTGGACACGCTCTCGCATGGCGAGCGGCAGTGGCTGGAGATGGGAATGCTGATCGCGTCGAACCCGAAGCTCATGCTGCTGGATGAGCCGACCACCGGCATGACGGAGGAAGGCAAGCGGCGCACGGCCGATCTCATTCGGCGCATCGCCCGCAACCACACCGTGCTGCTGGTCGAACATGACATGCACCTAGTGCGACAGATCGCCGACAAGGTGACGGTCATGCACCAGGGGCAGGTTCTGGCGGAGGGGCCGCTCGCCGAAGTGGTCCAGAATGACCAGGTCAAGGCCGTCTATCTCGGCAAGGGCGGAGCCCATTGATGCTGACGGTGAGCGGCATCAACACCTTCTATGGCACCAGCCACATTCTGCACGATGTCTCGCTGCAGATTGGCGACGGCGAGCTGATCGCGGTGCTTGGGCTCAACGGTGCCGGCAAGACGACACTCCTGCGCAGCATCATGGGCGTCAACCCGCCGCGATCCGGGCGAATCGAGCTGCTCGGCACCGATATCACCCGCATGAAGTCGCATGACCGCAACCATCTCGGCATCAGCTACGTGCCGCAAGGGCGGCAGATCATTCCCGACCTCACGGTCGCCGACAACATTCGCGTGGCGCTGCTCGGCAAGGGGATGAACGGCTCGCAGGTCCCGGGCTCCGTCTTCGAGTACTTTCCGGCGCTGAAGGACATCACCGAACGCAAGGGCGGCGTACTGTCCGGCGGACAGCAACAGCAGCTCGCCATCGCACGCGCGCTGGTGCAGAAGCCCAAGCTGCTCCTGCTCGACGAGCCGACGGAGGGGCTGCAGCCCTCCGTGGTGGAAGAGATACAAGAGATCATCAAGCGCATCCAAGCCGAGCGGACCTGCTCGGTCCTTCTTATCGAGCAGCGTCTGGATTTCGTGGGGGACATCACCCAGCGGTTCGCCATTCTCGATACCGGCCGCATCGTCCGCCAGGGGAGCATCTCCGAACTGACGGATGAGGTCATCCGCACGCATTTGCAGGTTTAGTGAAGGGAGGAGTCCAATCATGGCCAAAACCATCATCTCCGTTGACGTCAAAAAAAAGCCGACCGAACAGCCGCAGCCCCAGCACAATCGCTGGCATCCGGACATCCCTCCCGTGGCGACGGTAAATCCCGGCGAGGATTTCATCATCGAGGCGCTCGACTGGACCGGCGGCCAGATCAGGAACGACGACAACGCCAAGGATATCCGCGACTGCTACCTGCCGCCTTGTCACCACCTAGTGGGTCCGGTCGAGGTCAAAGGCGCCGAGCCCGGCGACATCCTCGTGGTCGACATCCTCGACATCGGCCCCCTGAAGGGCAACGAGTGGGGCTACACCGGCATCTTCAAGACCGAGAATGGCGGCGGATTCCTGACGGACCTCTTCCCCGAAGCGCGCAAGGCGATCTGGGATTGCAAGGGCATCTTTGCCAGCTCAAGGCACATTCCGAAGGTCAGGTTCGCGGCCATCACGCATCCGGGCCTGATCGGCTGCGCGCCGAGCCATGAGCTCCTCGCCAAGTGGAATAAACGCGAGCGAGACCTCATCGCCACGAACCCGACCCGCGTGCCACCGCTTGCCCTGCCGCCGGAGCCCGAAGGTGTCCTGCTCGGAAGCCTCAAAGGCACCGCGCTGGAGAAGGCCGCGAAGGAGGCCGCTCGCACCATCCCGCCGCGCGAGCATGGCGGCAATTGCGACATCAAGAACATCTCCCGCGGCTCGCGGATCTACTTTCCCGTCTATGTGCAGGGCGCCAGGCTCTCGATGGGCGACTATCATTTCTCCCAAGGGGACGGCGAGATCACCTTCTGCGGCGCCATCGAGATGGCAGGCTGGATTCACCTGCATGTGGACATCATCAAGGGCGGCGTCGCGAAGTACGGCCTGACCAATCCCTTGTTCAAGATCAGCCCGGTCGACCCGCATTACGGCGACTTCCTCGTCTTCGAGGGCATCGGCGTGGACGACAAGACCGGCGAGCAGCTCTACAACGACGCGACCATGGCGATGCGGCGGGCCTGCCTCAACGCCATCGAATATCTGTCGAAGTTCGGCTACTCGAAGGAGCAGGCCTACGTGATCCTCGGCTGCGCTCCGGTCGAGGGGCGCATCGGCGGCGTCGTCGACATCCCCAATGCCTGCGTCTCCGTCGCCATCCCGACCGACATGTTCGAGTTCGACATCCATCCGAACGCGTCGGGGCCGACGAAGCAGGTGGACTCCTCCAAGGTCGACCTCGCACGGGCTCGATAACCCCGCAGGCGGAGCGCGCTCCCGGGTCGGGGCGCGCTCCGATCTTTTCGGAAACTGAGCTGAGACGGACGGTCATCCATGCCGCTCTACGAGTACGAATGCCGGAATTGCGGGCCCTTCGAGGCGTGGCGAGGCATGGATGCGTTCGATCAGCCCGCCAAATGCCCGGACTGCGGCAAGCGGGCGCAGCGCGCGGTGGCTGCGCCGTGGCTCGGCATGCGCAATGCCGCCCTACGCAAGGCGCATGAGATCAACGAGAAGAGCGCGCACGAGCCGCGCGTCGTCCGCCGCAAACGCGGCGACCCGATCCCTTCCCATGACGTGCACCGCGACTTGACCGAGGCGCGCCAGAAAAAGCACGCCCATGGTCACGGCCACGGGCACAGCCACAAGCACGACCTCCACCGCTCACGACATCCCTGGGCGATCAAACACTGAGCCGAGGGCTCTTCAGCTTCGCGCCGAACCGCTTTGTGCGGCGCCGGCGGGCCGATAGCCGCGCGACCCCGACCAGCATCGCGCTAGCGGGAAGGACGCCCGCAGCGAAGGCGATGCCGCCCGCGCCGCTCGACCCATGCACCAGGCCGTGCGCCAACCCGGTCGCTGCGGCTGCGAGGGACAGGAGCCAGGCCCCGCTCCTGCGTAGCAGGAACGCCGCCGCGGGGCCGCAAATCCCACGGCGATACCGAGCTCCGCCGCCGCGGCCCCGTGCGGAAGGGCGACGCTGATGAGGAGGCCTGCCGCGACCGCGCCCAGGAAGGTGCCCCTCGCGGAGCCGGCCCTGCAAGAGAACGCCGCCAATGCGCCCACGAGCATCGCGGCGGCGAGATGGTCCGCTCCGGTCAGCGGATGCAGAAAGCCGTTGGTGAAGCCGAACTCACCGGGCCCCTCCGGGTGCGCGAAGGCCACGCTCGGAAACAGGGTCAACGCAGTCGCGAGAGCCAATAGGATCCGCGTGCTCCTCACCTTTCCTTCACTTCCGTCGAGTCTTTGGCTCAGCGCCGGTCCAGTGCAACCGGGTCGCGCGCCACACCGCTTCAAGGCCGGCACGCAGTGCACGCCCGTCCCGGGCCAGCATGCGGCAGAAGCCGCCCGCGCTCTGGGGCAGCAGCGACGCTCCGCTCCAAAGCCCCGGGACCGCGTCCATGGCTGAGCGCAGCCCGGTCACCAGCCTTGACGCGTCCGGGCTCAAGATCACCAGTGTCGCCGTCCCCATCGCGTCTTCCGCGACCCCCTCCGTCCGCGCCGTCCAGTCCTCTCCGCGCACCGCGAGGCGGTCGCGAAGCAGCACGCGCCCGCTTCCCCGCTCCTCGATCTCCAGCAAGGACAAGACATGCGCGAAGGGTCGCCCGAGCCCGAGCGGATCGTGCAGCAGGAAGGCTTCGCCCGTCAGCAGCCGCGCCTCGCGATGGGCGCTCACGCGCAGGCTGGTCTCCAGCCGGGCCTTGGGGAAAAGGATCAAAGGGTCCGGCAGATACTCGACAAGGCTGCCCGGCCCCGCCTCCAGCTCGGTTCCCTGCAGCGCGCCGGCCCCTCGCATGCTGCGCACGATGGTCGCGGCCTGGGTGGTGAGGTGCAGCTGCGCGCGTGCCGGCGCATCGATCCGAAGCGAGAGCCG
>JAREAF010000443.1 GCA_029240475.1 Rhodospirillales bacterium
TGTCGACGAGCAGCATCTGCGTAGCGGCGGATCGGACCTTTGGCGAATTCTCAGGATTGTTCTGCAAACCTTTGAAGATCCTGATTAGTTCCCGATACGTGCTCCGAGTCGGACTCGAGTCGTTCTCCCGAGTCGCGCCCGCTCAGGGCGCTCCCTCGCCCGGCTCGACGTAGCGCGGGAAAACGCCCTTCGGCGCGGGAAGCTGCACGCCCGGCTGCAAGGCCGGCGCCAGGTCCGCGAACCGGCGGCGGTCTGCCGGAACTGCGACCTGGTCGAGGATCGCCGATGCCGAGCCGGGCATCACCGGCTGGACGACGATCCCCACGCGCCGGATCACCTCGGCCAGCACATAAAGCACTGTCCCCATCCGGGCCGGGTCGGTTTTCTTGAGGGCCCAGGGCGCCTGCTCGTCGATATAGCGGTTGGCGGCCCCCACGGCCTCCCACACCCCCTCCAGGGCCCGGTGGAAGGCCTGAGCGTGAAACTCCACCCGCAGGCGGTCGATCAGGCTGCCCGCCACCTCCAGCAATGTCTGGTCGGCCGGGGTGAGCGGCCCCGGCTCGGGCACGCGCCCGCTGCAGTTGCGCTGGACCATGGAGAGCACCCGCTGGACCAGATTGCCGAGGTCGTTGGCGAGGTCGCCGTTGAGCCGACCGACCATGCCCCGGTGCGAGAAGTCGCCGTCGGCCCCGAACGGCACCTCGCGCAGCAGGAAATAGCGGACCGGGTCGAGGCCGTAGCGCTCCACCAGGGCAACCGGATCGATGACGTTGCCGAGCGACTTGGAGATCTTCTGGCCCTCGTTCGTCCACCAGCCATGGGCGAAGACCCGGCGCGGCGGCTCGAGCCCGGCGGCCATCAGGAAGGCCGGCCAATAGACGGCATGGAAGCGCAGGATGTCCTTGCCGACCATGTGCAGGTCGGCGGGCCAATAGCGCTTGTATAGATCGCTCCCCGTCTCGGGATAGCCGACGGCGGTGATGTAGTTCGTCAGCGCGTCGAGCCACACATACATGATGTGCGCGGCGTCGTCCGGAACCGGCACGCCCCAGCGGAAGCTGGTGCGCGAGATGGACAGGTCCTTCAGCCCTGAAGAGACGAAGCTGATCACCTCGTTGCGCCGGCTCTCCGGGGCAACGAAGTCGGGATTGGCCTCGTAGAATGCGAGCAGCCGCTCCTGCCAGGCCGACAGCTTGAAGAAATAGCTCGGCTCCTCGACCCACTCGACCTCGGCGCCGCTGGGCGCGATCTTGCGGCCGTCGGCGCGGGTGGTCAGCTCGTTCTCGCCATAGAAGGCTTCGTCGCGGACCGCGTACCAGCCCGAATAGCTGCCGAGATAGATCTCCCCCCGCTCCTTCAGCCGCAGCCATAGCGCCTGGCAGGCGCGGATATGCCGCTCCTCCGTGGTGCGGATGAAGTCGTCGTTCGAATAGTTCATCACCTTGGAGAGCGCGCGGAAATTCTGAGACACCTGATCCGTGAAGCTCTGCGGATCCGTGCCCGCCGCGACCGCCGATTTCTCGATCTTCTGGCCGTGCTCGTCAGTGCCGGTGAGGAAGCGCACGTCAAAGCCATCCAGCCGCATGAAGCGCGCAAGCGCATCGCAGGCGAGCGTGGTGTAGGCGTGCCCGATATGCGGCACGTCGTTCACATAGTAGATCGGCGTGGTGATGTAGAAGCGCTGGCCGGCGGCCATCCTAAGTGCCTCTCAGATAGCTTTGCGCGGGAGTTGGGCGGGCGCCCGGGCCGCGAGTTCGGGACGGGTCCCTAGTCCCGGGCCGTGGCGGCGAAGTCGAGGAAAGCCGTGAGCACGACCTGCTTGCGGTCGAGGGCGAGGCCGTCCGCCCGCGCGAACAGAAGGGTGATCTTTTCCCACAAGGCCACCCATTGATCAAGGCTGGCCAGGGCGAGGAGCCGGCGCATGGCCGCCCCTTCGCCCGGCACGATCTCCGCCGGCAGCGCGCCCTTGGCGCCCCCGCGCACCAGGCGCGCCAACCACCAGCCGAGGAGATCGGCCACGGTGCGGAATTCCTCGGCGGCGTCGTTGCGCGCGAGGCGCTCGCCCAGCCCATGCACCGCCGCCACGTCCAGCTTCGGCAGGTCGGACAGCAGGGCGACGAGGTCGCGGTACAGCTCCGCCCCGCCGGCATCGGCAAGGTCGAGGGCGCGGCCGATGCTGCCCTCGGCCAGGCGCACCAGCATGCCCTCCTCCTCCGCGTCGATCTCGGGCCGGTATCGCCGCAGCAGCTCCGAGACCTCGGCATCGGCGAGGCTGCGCAGCGGGACGGTTCGGCAGCGCGAGCGGATCGTCGGCAGCAGCCGACCCGGCGCGTGCGCCACGAGCAGCAGCAGCGCCTGGCGCGGCGGCTCCTCCAGCACCTTGAGCAGCGCGTTGGCGGAGCTGCGATTGAGCTCGTCGGCCGCGTCCACCACAACGATGCGCCATCCGCCTTCGGCGGGAGTCAGTCGCAAGAACGAGCCGACCGCCCGCGTGTCCTCGATCACGATCTCGTCGCGCAGCTTGCCTTTGTCATTGACCGTGCGCTCCAGGGTCATGAGGTCCGGATGCCCGCCGGAGGCAACGCGCCGGAACACCGGGTCGGAGGGGTCCACCGCCAAGCCGGGCCCCGGCTCGGCGCCGCCGAACAGCCCGCCGCCTCCGCCGCCTTGGGCCAGCAGCCAGCGCGCGAAGCGGAAGGCGAGCGTCGCCTTCCCTACCCCGCGCGGTCCGCTGAGAATCATGGCATGCGGCAGGCGTCCCGAGCGGTGGAAGGACTCCAGCCGCGCGACCGCCTCGTCCTGGCCGATCAGCAGCGGATTGGCCCGCGGATCGACGCGATCGGGGGCGTCCTCCTCCCGTGCGCTCATGCGGGCAGACCGAGGCCGAGCCGCTCGCGCACCGCGGCGCGGATTGCGGCGGCGACCGCTTCGACGGGTCGCGTGGCTTCGATGATGACGCACCGCGCGGGTTCGCGCACCGCGATGTCGAGGAAGCCCGCGCGCAGCCGCTCGTGAAACCCCGGCCCCATGCGCTCGTAGCGGTCCTCGCCAGCCGCGCCGCCGCGTCCGCGCGCGCGGATCAGCCCCTCCTCCACCGGCAAATCGAGGATCAGCGTGAGCGCGGGCTTGAACTCGCCGAGAACGATCCGGTGCAAGGCTTCGATCCTGTCGCGCGCGAGCCCCTGCCCGTACCCCTGATAGGCCATGGTGGAATCGGCGAAGCGGTCGCACAGCACCCAGGAGCCCGCGTCGAGCGCGGGCCGGATGGTGCGCTCGACATGGTCGCGCCGCGCGGCGTAGTGCAGGAGCGCCTCGGTCACCGGCTCCCAGCGATTGACGGCGCCGCCGACGAGCAGCGCGCGGATCTGCTCGGCGCCTTCCGAGCCGCCGGGCTCGCGCGTCAGCACCACCGTCTCTCCGAGCGCGCGCATGGATTCGCCGAGGCGGCGCAAATGGGTCGACTTCCCCGCCCCCTCCCCGCCCTCCAAGGTGATGAAGCGGGGCGCGGTCATCGGTCGTCTAAGCTCAGGAGCCGAGGAACAGGTAGCGCAGGTTTGCGCCGAGCCGGCCGACCATGC
>JAREAF010000444.1 GCA_029240475.1 Rhodospirillales bacterium
GAGCAGAAGCCGGACCTCGTGCTGCTCGACTGGATGCTGCAGCTGGTCTCCGGCATCGAGGTCTGCCGACATCTGCGCCGCCACCCGGAGACGCGGGGCATCCCCATCGTGATGCTGACTGCGCGCGGCGAGGAGGGGGACAAGCTGCGCGGCCTCGACAGCGGCGCCGACGATTACGTGACCAAGCCTTTCTCGCCCTCGGAGCTGATCGCCCGCATCCGCGCGGTGCTGCGGCGAGCGCGGCCCGTGCCGGCCGACGAGATGCTGCGCTTTGAGGATATCAGCCTGGACCTCGCCGCCCACCGCGTGCGGCGCAATGGCCGCGAGCTGCATCTGGGCCCGACCGAGTTCCGCCTGCTGCGCTTCTTGCTGGAGAACCCGGGCCGGGTCTTCTCGCGCGAGCAGCTCCTGGACCGCGTCTGGGGCCGCGACGTCTATGTCGAGCCGCGCACGGTCGACGTCCATATCCGCCGGCTGCGCAAGGCGATCAACGGCCCCAAGGAGCGCGACCTCATCCGCACCGTCCGCTCGGCCGGGTATGCGCTGGATGCCGAGAAGGGGTGAAGCGCACCCCAGAGCGCACGGCGTGCCCTTCAACCCCCTCACCCTCAAGGGGAGAGGCTTTGATGCTCTTCACCCGGCACGCTCTGCTCAGCGGGCATTAAATGGATCGCCTTCGCCAAGAGCGAGACGCCGATCTCGATGCCCGGCTCAAGCCCGTTGCGCCAGGCGACGTGGTTCGTCACGTCCATGATGAGCGCCTGCTCCTCGCCCTCGACGCGGATGGAGACGCTGGTCAGGCTGCCCAGCCTCACCTGATCCAGGATCAGGCCGGTCACCGGGTTCTCGGCGATGCCGCGCGAGGGCGCCACGCGCCGGTGCAGGATCACCTCGGCGGGCGGGATGGTCCAGGCCACCTCTGCGCCGGCTGAGAAGTGAGGCGCGGGCGCGGTCTCCAGCGGGCGGCCGTTCCAGTCCAGAAGGGTCAGGTTGCGCTCCGCATCGTGCCCGAGAATGCGGCCGTGGAAGATGTTGCGCGCGGCGACCAGCGCGGCGCAGAGCGGGTTCTTTGGCCGGGCAAGCACCTCCTCGGGCGTGCCGGTCTGGAGCGTGCGGCCGTGATGAAGCAGGGCGAGCCGGTCGGCCAGCATCGTCGCTTCCTCCAGATCGTGCGTCACCAGGATCATCGGGATCGCGAGCCCGCGCCGCAGCTCGGCCAGCTCGCGCTGCAGCTTGCGCCGGGTGACCTGGTCCACCGCCGAGAAGGGCTCGTCCAGCAGCAGCACCTTGGGCTCGCGGGCGAGCGCGCGGGCAACGGCGACGCGCTGCTGCTGGCCGCCCGAGAGCTCGGAAGGGCGACGCGCCTCCAGTCCAGCAAGATGCACGCGTTCGAGCAGTGCGCGGGCTCGGGGGGCGCGGGCCGCACGCGGCAGGTACCCCAGCGCCGTCCCGACATTCTCCAACGCGGTCAGATGCGGGAACAAGGCATAGTTCTGGAAGACCAAGCCGACGGACCGCTCCTGCGGCGGCAGGTCGATCGACGCCTCGCTGTCGAACCAAGCCGCATCGCCGCAGCGGATATGGCCCGCGCGCGGCCGGTGCAGTCCCGCGATGCAGCGCAGGACCGTGGTCTTGCCGCTACCCGACGGGCCGACCAGGGCCAGAAGCTCGCCTTCGGCGACCTCCAGCGCCGCGTCCAGCGGGATCGGCGCGCTCTGCTCCAGCCGGACCGAGAGCGCGCTCATCGGCGCCGCCGCGCCAGGAGCTGCACGGCCAGGATCGACACGAAAGACAGCATGAGCAGCGCCGCGGCGAGCGTGCCGGGCGCGCCGCCGGGAAGCTGCGCCTCGTCATAGAGCGCGATCGCCGCCGTGCGCGTCTCGCCCGGGATGTTGCCGCCGACCATCAGCACCACCCCGAACTCGCCCATGGTGTGCGCGAAGGTGAGCACCGCGGCCGTCAGCAGGCCTGGCGCGATCAGCGGCAGCTCGATGCGCCAGAAGGCCGCGGGGCGCGTGAGGCCGCTGACCCAGGCGGCATCGGTGATCTCGCGCGGCAGCGCCTCGACGGCGCGCTGGATCGGCTGCACGGCGAACGGGATGTTGGCGATGAGCGAAGCCGCGATGAGCCCCTCGAAGCTGAAGGCGAGCGGTGCGCCGAACAGCGCCTCGAAGCCGCGACCCAGGGGCGAGGCGCGGCCGAACCCGACCAGCAGGTAATAGCCCAGCACCGTCGGCGGCAGAACCAGCGGGAGCGTGAGCGCGGCTTCGACGACCGCTCGGACCGGGCTGTCCCAGCGCGCGAGGCGCCGCGCGGCCAATAGTGCCAGCGGCAGCAGGAGTACCGTGGTCGCCACCGCGAGCTGCAGCGACAGCAGAAACGGCCCCCATTCCATGTTCGAACTCCGCACGGTCCCGACCGGCGGGATTGTAGGTTAGGCGCAGCCAAGCGCGCAAAGCGGCGGTTGCCGAACGGCCGGCGCGGGGCTAGCCTCGCCGCCGCATGGCCGAGATCACCACACTATCGGAAGCGGTCGCCGGGCTCGTGCGCGACGGCGACACCGTCGCGATGGAGGGCTTCACGCACCTCATCCCTCATGCGGCGGGGCACGAGCTGATCCGCCAGCGCCGCACCGGCCTCACGCTGGTGCGGATGACGCCGGACCTGATCTATGACCAGCTCATCGGGATGGGCGCGGCCCGGAAGCTGGTCTTCTCCTGGGGCGGCAATCCCGGAGTGGGGTCGCTGCATCGCTTCCGCGACGCGGTCGAGCAGGGCTGGCCGCAGCCGCTGGAGCTGGAGGAGCACAGCCATGCCGGGCTTGCCAACGCCTATGCGGCCGGCGCGGCGAACCTGCCCTTCGCGGTGCTGCGCGGCTATGTCGGCTCCGACCTGCCGAAGCACAACAAGGCGATCCGCACCATCCGCTGCCCCTTCACCGACGAGGAGCTGGCGGCGGTGCCGGCGGTCCGGCCGGACGTCGCGGTCATCCATGCGCAGAAGGCCGACCGCAAGGGCAATGTGCTGATCTGGGGCATCGTCGGAGTGCAGAAGGAGGCCGTGCTCGCGGCCAAGCGCGCCATCGTCACGGTCGAGGAGATCGTCGACGCTCTCGAGGCGCCGCCGAACGCCGTCGTGCTGCCCTCCTGGATCATCGATGCCGTCTGCCCTGTCCCCGACGGGGCGCATCCCTCCTTCGCCCAGGGCTATTCGAGACGCGACAACCGCTTCTACAAGGAATGGGACGGGATCTCGCGCGAGCGGGATACCTTCCTTGCCTGGATGGAGCGCCACGTGCTCGGCACGAAGAATTGGGCCGAATACCGCCGCAGCCTGGAGCGCGCCTGATGGCCGGTTGCACCGCCGAGGAGATGATGACCGTCGCCGCCGCGCGCCTGTTGCGCGACGGCACCGTCTGCTTCGTCGGCATCGGGCTGCCCTCGGCGGCGGCCAACCTCGCGCGGCTCACCCATGCGCCGGAGATCGTGCTGATCTATGAATCGGGCTGCATCGGCACCAAGCCCACGGTGCTGCCGCTCTCGATCGGCGACGGCGAGCTCGC
>JAREAF010000046.1 GCA_029240475.1 Rhodospirillales bacterium
GACGAGAGTTGGGCGCGACCTCAGATGCGGGATGAAGCCCGACGCTCCCTCGTCAGGCGGCGCCCGGCGCGAATTCCAGGAGGATGCGTCCGGGCCGGTGCGGGCGTTCGATCCGCTCATGCGCCTCGGCGATCCGGTCCAGCGGCAGGCGCTCAGCGATGGTCGGGCGCAGCGCACCCCCCTTCAGCGCCTCCGCGATCCCGGCGACGGCCACGGCCTTCGCCTCTGCCGGCATGTCGTAGACCGAGACGAAGGCAAGCCGGGCGTCCTTGTACATCAGCGGGTAGAACGGCACGGAGGGTTCGGGCACCGCGGCCGAGGCATAGGCGGCTATGGCGCCGCCCGTCTTCAGGACGGCCCCGCCGACCGGCAGATTGCCGCCGAACTCGACCTCGACGATCCGGTCGATGCCGGCTCCGCCGGTGATCGCGAGCACGCGCGCCGCCACCTCCTCGCAACGGTAATCGATGACGTGATCGGCGCCGGCGGCGCGCGCCACCGACGCCTTCTCCGGCCCGCTGACCGTGGCGATGACCATGGCTCCGGCGCGCTTGGCGAGCTGGATCGCGGCTTCTCCGACCGCGCCCGCGCCGCCCGTGACGAGAATGGCGCGGCCGGCGATCGGCCCATCGGCGAAGAGACAGCGATGCGCGGTCATGGCCGGGATGCCGAGGCAGGCGCCGACCTCCAGCCCGACCCCCTCGGGCAGCGGCACCGCGCGCTCGGCGGGGATCGCGGTCAGCTCCGCCGCCGTGCCCAAGGGGCTCGGCCAGAACGCCTCATATAGCCAGACGCGCTGGCCGATGCGGGCGGGATCGACGCCCGCCCCGACCCTCTCGATGATGCCCGACCCGTCGCTGTGCGGGACGATCCGCGCGGCATCCTCGAGCGGCCATCCGGGACCGCCGCGGACTTTCACATCGGCCGGGTTGACGGCGGAGAAGGCCATGCGGACCAGGACCTCGCCCAGTGCGGGCGTCGGATCGGCCAGCTCGCCGACCCGCAGCACCTCGCGCGCCGGGCCGGTGCGCTCATACCAGGCCGCGCGCATCAGCCGATGGTCCCTTCGCGCGTTACGTCAACAGCCCTGGACCGCGCCCGGTATCTCACTGTGCTGCTCGCCAGGCTGCTCGACCGCGCCCTCGGCATGCGGAGCCCCGCCCGTGATTGAAAGGTAGATCGCCTCCACATAGCCGATGAAGCCGAGCTCCGCACTCACGCGCTTGCGCGCGGCGGCCACTCCGGATGCGTCCGCGGGCTCCTTCGTGACGTCGCGAGTGGCCCGCGCCTGCTCGAAGCGCTCTGTGAGCATGTGCTCCAGCTCTTCCGAGAGGAGCTCGACGAGCGGCTCCACGCGGCCGCTGGCGAGCGCATGCTCGGCGGCCGGGATCGCCGGCCCGAAATCGGTGTCGGCGGGCTTCAGCCCGGTATAGGGCGCGCCCTCGCCCGCGCGGTGGAGCCGCACCGCAGTTTCCATGAAGTGGCGGTCGGACAGCGCCTTGGCCTCAGGGTTCAGGCCCCGCACCGACCGGCTCTGCGCGAAGGCCTCCGCCAATTCGCTCTCGGCGGAAGCCGGCACATAGGGCAGGACCAGATTGACGTTCCCCGTCTCGAGCGCCTTCAGCGCAGCCGTCGCGACGGGGCCGCTTTCGCTGTCGCAATGCGCCTCTGCCGCGGGCGGCGCGCCCAGCAGAAGCAGGGCGACGACGGAAATGGCGAGAGGGGTTCGCATGGGAGCCTCCATCGGTCCGGCGGCCCTGGAACGTGTCGGGGCCGCGGGCCCGGATATTCCATTGGAGGGCTGAAAACAGCTTTGACCAGGATCAAAATGCGTTCGTGCACCAGAGGCGGCTGGGAGCAAAGTGATGGCAGACGAAGACCTCGGCATCGCTCGCAAGCGTCGCGCCTTGCTCGGCACCTGGACCATGCTCTCCTGGACGCGCGAGGAGACCGCGACCGGCCGCCGGTCGGACGCGTTCGGGCCGAGCCCGCGCGGCTTCATCACCTACACCGATGACGGCCGGGTCATGGTGCTCGTGATCAGGCGCGACCGGCCGCGGCCCGCCGCGCTGCCGCCCACCGATGCGGAGAAGCGCGCGCTGTTCGACAGCATGTTCGCCTATTCGGGCACTTACGAGGTCCAGGACGACCGGGTGATCCACGCGATCGACACCTCGTGGAACGAAGCGTGGACCGGCACGCGCCAGACCCGGTTCCTGGAGGTCAACGGAAACCGGCTGACTTACCGCAGCCCGCCCGCCCCGGACCCGATGGACGGGGCCGAATGCGTCTATCGCGTGGAGTTCGAGAAGGTGCGCTGAGGCGGCGAGAAATGGCTGGGGCGCCAGGATTCGAACCTGGGGTCACGGGACCAAAACCCGTTGCCTTACCGCTTGGCCACGCCCCAATGCCTGCCGAAGGAAGGCGCGCGGGAAGATAGGCTGCGGCCGCCCGCGAGGCAACCGGGGCGATCGGGAAGCCGGCTCAGTCCCCCGCCGTCACCTTGCGCCCCACCCCCGCGCCTCGGCCTGGTGGTCGAGGAACCAGCGGTAGGAGAGCCTCAAGCCCTCCTCCAGCGGCGTCCTGGCGGCCCAGCCGAGCTGAGCCAGCTTGGAGACATCGAGGAGCTTGCGCGGGGTGCCGTCCGGCTTCGATGAGTCGAAGCGGAATCCGCCCTCGAACCCGACCACCTTGCGGACCAGCTCGGCCAGCTCGCGGATCGTCACGTCGCTTCCGGTGCCGACATTCACATGCTCGGCGCCGGAATATTGGCGCATCAGGAAGACCAGCGCGTCGGCGAGGTCATCGACATAGAGGAACTCCCGGCGCGGCTTGCCGGTGCCCCAGACCTCGACCTCCTTGGCGCCGCTCTCCTTGGCCGCATGGGTCTTGGCGATCAGCGCCGGCACCACATGGCTCCCCTTGAGCTCGAAATTGTCGCCTGGCCCATAAAGGTTCGTCGGCATCGCCGAGATGAAGTCCGCGCCATATTGGCGCCGATAGGCCTCGGCGAGCTTGATGCCGGCGATCTTGGCCACCGCGTACCACTGGTTGGTCGGCTCCAACGGGCCGGTCAGCAGCGCATCCTCGCGCATGGGCTGCGGCGCCAGCTTGGGATAGATGCAGGAGGAGCCGAGGAAGAGCAGCTTCTCCACGCGCGCCGTCCAGGCGGCATGGACGATGTTCGTCTCGATGACGAGATTGTCGTAGATGAACTCGGCGGGCCGGGTGTCGTTGGCGAGGATGCCGCCGACGGTCGCCGCCGCCAGGAACACCGCGTGCGGCCGCGCCGCGTTCACCCAATCCTCGACCTCGGCCTGCCGGCGCAGATCGACCTCCGTGCGCGTCACGGTGAGGATCTCGCAGCCCTCGCGTTCGAGCCGCCGCACCAGGGCCGAGCCGACCATGCCGCGATGGCCGGCCACCCAGACGCGCTTGCCGGCGAGCTCGTAGCTCCTACTCGAAACGGTCAATGCGCTTCTGCTCCCATTTGACGGTGTCGAGGTCGGCGGCCACCATCTCCATCACCAGCTGGGGGAACTTGGTCTTGTGCCGCCAGCCGAGGCGCTGATGCGCCTTGGACGGATCGCCCAGGAGATGGTCCACCTCGGTCGGGCGGAAATAGCCCGGATCTATTGCGACCAGCACCTTGCCCGAGCGCTCGTCGACGCCCTTCTCCTCCACGCCCTTGCCGCGCCAGACGATCGAGCGGTCGATCTCGCCGAAGGCGAGCTCGACGAACTCGCGGACCGAATGGCTCTCGCCGGTCGCGAGCACGTAATCGTCCGGCTCCTCCTGCTGCAGGATCATCCACATGCCCTCGACATAATCGCGGGCATGGCCCCAGTCGCGCCGGGCGTCGAGATTGCCCAGATAGAGGCAGTCCTGCAGCCCCAGCTCGATCGCGGCGACCGCGCGCGTGATCTTGCGGGTGACGAAGGTCTCGCCGCGGGTCGGCCCCTCATGGTTGAAGAGGATGCCGTTCGAGGCGTGATAGCGGTAGGCCTCGCGGTAATTGACCGTGATCCAGTAGGCGTAGAGCTTGGCCGCCGCATAAGGCGAGCGCGGATGGAACGGCGTGCGCTCGTTCTGCGGCGGCGGCGAGGAGCCGTACAGCTCCGAGGTCGAGGCCTGGTAGAAGCGCACCTTCTCGCCGATCCCGAGGATCCGGATCGCCTCCAGCAGCCGCAGGGTCCCGAGCGCGTCGGCATTGCCCGTATATTCCGGGGTCTCGAAGCTCACCTGCACATGGCTTTGCGCGGCGAGATTGTAGATCTCGGTCGGCTGCGTCTCCTGGACGATGCGGATCAGGTTGGTCGCGTCGGTCAGGTCGCCGTAATGGAGGAAGAAACGGGCATTCCTCTCATGAGGATCGACATAGAGATGGTCGACCCGGCCCGTGTTGAAGGACGAGGATCGCCGCTTCAGCCCGTGCACGACATAGCCCTTGGCCAGCAGAAGCTCGGCGAGGTAAGCGCCGTCCTGCCCGGTGGCGCCCGTGATCAACGCAACCTTGTCCATTGCCCTTCCGGATGAGTGATTGCCCCCACGGGGCCGGGGTCATGCCCCCTGCCCCCGCCGTCAACGCCGGGCGGATGGCGCGGGTTCACGCTAGCCTAATTTGCCGGCGTCTGGCAAAGCGGCCCCCCGCTCGAGCCGGGACGCCACCACCCACCAGCCGGGCCGCGCGGCGCGCAGCTCGGCCGCGCCCCGCTCGGCTTCGGCGGCCGTGAGGGTCAGGCCGAAGCAGCTGGCGCCGCTGCCGCTCATCCGGGCGAGCCGCACGCCGGGCGTCTCGCCGAGGGCGGCAAGCACGGCGCCGATCTCCGGGACCAGCGCCAAAGCGGGCCGGGTGAGGTCGTTGCGGCGCTGCTGCAGCAGCGCGATCAGCTCTTCCGCATCGCGCACGGGCGGCGCCCACCGAGCCGGCTTCGAGAAGGCGCCCTCGCGGGCCGCGAAGACCGCCGCGGTCGGCAGCGGAATGCGCGGATTGGCCAGGATCACCCCGACTTCCGGCACAGCGGGGCAGGGCTCCAGCCGCTCGCCGATTCCGCCCATGAAGGCCGGCTTGCCGGCCAGGCAGACCGCGACGTCGGCGCCCAGCTCGGGCGCGAGCGGCAGCAGATTCTCCGGACCTGCGGGAATGCCCCAGAGCCTGGCCAGCCCGACGAGCGCCGCGGCGGCATCGGCCGAGCCGCCGCCAAGGCCCGCCTCGACCGGCAGCCGCTTCTCCAGCCGAATCTCCGCGCCACGCGCGATGGCGAACCGCTCGCGCAGGAGGCGCGCCGCCTTCAGTACGAGATTGTCGCCCTGGGCCTCCAGCGCCTCGGCGAACGGCCCCTCGATGTGCAGGGTGAGCCGGTCCGCCGGCGCGACGCTCAGCCGGTCGCCGTAGCTCGCGAAAGCGACGAGGCTGTCGAGCTCGTGATAGCCGTCGGCCCGCTGCCCGAGCAGGTGCAGATAGAGATTGAGCTTGGCGCGGGCGGTCAGCGCCACCCGGCCGGGCGGGGGCGCGTCCGTCAACTGTCCGACGGCGCCTTCTCGAGCCCGTTCTGCAGCTTCGCCTGGATGGGCGCGACCTGATCCGCCTCGGGCTTGAAAGAGAGCGCGCGCTGCCATTGATAGCGGGCCTCATGCCGGCGGCCGACCCGCCAATAGGCGTCGCCCAGATGATCGTTGATCACCGGGTCGTTCGGCCGGAGCTCGATCGCCCGCTCCAGCTCGCCCACCGCCTCCTCATAGCGCCCCAGCCGGTAATAGACCCAGCCCAGGCTGTCGACGATGTAGCCGTCCTCGGGCCGCAAGGAGACCGCCTTGTGCAGCATCTCCAGGGCGCGGTCGAAATTCTCGCCGCGCTCCACCCAGGTATAGGCAAGATAGTTGAGGACGTGCGGCTGATCGGGCTCCAGCTCCAGCGCCTTGAGGAAATCCGCCTCGGCGCGCGGCCACTGATCGGAGCGCTGCAGCGCCACGCCGCGATAATAGAGCAGGGTCCAGTGCCGGCGGTCCGGCGTGCCGATCCGCTGCAATGCCTGGTCATAGGCCTCGACCGCCTCGGGAAAGCGCTCGTGGCTGCGCATGAGGTTGCCCAGCTCCACCAGCGCATCGGACCGCTCCGGCCGCTCGGCGGCCAGCCGAGCGAACTCCGCCGCCGCCTCGTCGATCTTCTCCTGCTCGCCCAGGCTGTTGGCGATCCTGAGGCGCGCGGCCCAATAGAAGGGGCTGCCCGGCTTCACGCCGCGATAGGCGTCGGTCGCCTCAGAGAAATGGCCCTGGCCCACCATCACGTCGCCGAGCAGGATCTGCGCCACCGGGAAGTCCGGCCGCATGTCGAGCGCCAGGCGCGTATAGAGCAGGGCCGCCTCATAGAGCCGCTCCTGGTTCAGCGCGCTGGCCAGATTGAAAAGCGATTCGGCGACCCCTTCGGCCGGGTTGCCGACCACCGGCTCGGCCGGGCGGCCGGCGGCGATGCGCTCCAGGATCGGCTCGAGCAGGCTCGATCCCTGATTCTCGGCGGCGAAGTCGCGATAGAGATCCTTGGCCTTGTCCGCCTGGCCCGAGCGCTCATAGAAGCCGCCCGCGATCTGCACCAGCCGGAAGGGCGGCGCATCGGCGCTGGCCAGCGCCTTGGTGAAGGCATCCCCGGCCGGGCCGGAGCGGCCGGCCACCTCGTTGATGAGGCCGACATTGAGCTGGTAGACGGCCTCGAAGCCCTGCTGCTGCCCGATCGGCGAGAGCACCTCCAGCGCGCGGTCCGGCGCGCCCTGACCGGCCGCGACCCAGGCGCGCACCAGCGGGATAACGAATCCGTTCAGGCCCTGGGGCTCGACCTGCGCCAGCCGCTGCTCGGCCTCCGCATACCGGCCCTGCCTGAGCTCGCCCAGCGCCAGGACGATGTGCGCCCCCGCCGCCGCGGGCTCCACTTCGATCAGCCGGGTGGCGACGGCGCGCGCCTCCTCGACGCGCCCCGCTCCCACGAGCGCCTTGATGGCGTCCTCCAGAAGCTCCGGGTTCTGCGGGTCGCCGCTCAGTGCGCGCGTGAAGTAGTCGGCCGCGGAGCCGTAATCCTGCTCGTCGGCGGCGAAGCGTCCCGCCAAGTAGCTGCCGAGCACGGTGTTGTATTCCGGGTCCTCGGATACGGCCGCCGCCTGGCTCGACTGGCCGGCGGCGCAGCCGCCGGTGATCAAGGCGGCCGAGACGGCGAGAATGCGACCCCAAGCCAAAGGGGCAGCGGAGCGGATGGTCCGCTTGGTCATGAACGGCATGTCCTCCAGACGGGCGTCATTGGCAAAAGCCCGATCTCGCGGGCGCGCCCGCCGGCCATAATACAAGAGCCGGACGGCGCCCGCCACTTTCCGAGGCGGAAAATCCCGGCCGCCCCGGCGCGCCCCTCACATATTCGGATAGTTGGGCCCGCCGCCGCCTTCGGGCACCACCCAGTTGATGTTCTGGGTGGGGTCCTTGATGTCGCAGGTCTTGCAGTGCACGCAATTCTGCGCGTTGATCTGCAGCCGCGGCTCGCCCGAGGCTTCCTGCACGATCTCATACACTCCGGCGGGGCAGTATCTCTGCTCCGGCGCATCGTACATGGGAAGATTGACCCGGATCGGGATCGCCGGATCCTTCAGCGTCAGATGGCAGGGCTGGTCCTCCTCGTGATTGGTGTTCGACAGGAACACCGAGGAGAGCTTGTCGAAGGTGATCTGGCCGTCCGGCTTGGGATAATCGGGCTTGGCCATCTCGGCCGCGGCCTTGAGGCTCTCGTGGTCGGCCTTGGCGTGGCGGGTCGTCCAGGGGGCGAGGAAGCCCAGGCCGAGATCGTTGAGCCACATATGCGCCCCGCCGATGGCGGTGCCGAGCCACATGCCTTTCTTAAGGGAGGGCTTCACGTTGCGCACCTTATGCAGGTCCTTCCAGGCCCAGGATGACCGGAAGGCCTCCGGATAGGCGGTCAGCTCTTCGCCGCCGGCCGATCCGGCCCTGAGGGCCGCGAAGGCCGCCTCGGCCGCGAGCATCCCGGTCTTCATCGCGTTGTGCGTGCCCTTGATGCGCGGCACGTTGACGAAGCCGGCCGCGCAGCCGATCAGCGCGCCGCCCGGAAAGACCAGCTTGGGAACCGACTGCAGCCCGCCGTGATTGATCGCGCGCGCGCCATAGGCCAGGCGCTTGCCGCCTTCGAACATGGGCCGGATGGTCGGGTGGGTCTTGAAGCGCTGGAACTCCTCGAACAGCGAGAGATGCGGGTTCTCGTAATCGAGCGCGACCACGAAACCGACCGCCACCTGCCGGTCCTCGGCATAATGGTAGATGAAGGCGCCGCCGCCGGTGCGGGTGTCGAGCGGCCAGCCCATGGTGTGCATGACGAGGCCCGGCTGGTGCGCCGCCTCGCTCACCTGCCAGAGCTCCTTCATGCCGAGCCCGAACTTCTGCGGGCCGACGCCCTCGCGCAGCCCGAACTGCCGCGTCAGCCCCTTGGTCAGCGAGCCGCGGGCCCCTTCGGCGAAGAAGGTGTATTTGGAGCGCAGCTCCATCCCCGGCGCGTAGCCCGGCTTGTGCGAGCCGTCGCGGGCGATGCCCATGTCGCCGGTCGCCACGCCGACCACCTTGCCGTCCTCGATCAGCACCTCGGCGGCGGCGAAGCCCGGATAGATCTCGACGCCCAGGGCCTCGGCCTGCTGCGCCAGCCAGCGGCAGACATTGCCGAGGCTCACGATGTAGTTGCCGTGATTGTTCATCAGCGGCGGCAGCATCAGGTTGGGGAGCCGGATGTGCCCGGTCTTGGTGAGGACCAGGAAGCGGTCGTCGCTGACCGGCGTGGTGAGCGGGGCCCCCTTCTCCTTCCAGTCCGGGATCAGCTCGTTCAGCGCGATGGGGTCGACGACGGCGCCCGACAGGATGTGCGCGCCGACCTCCGAGCCCTTCTCGACGATGCAGACGCTGACCTCGTGACCGGTTTCGGCCGCCAGCTGCTTCAGGCGGATCGCGGCGGAAAGGCCGGAGGGCCCGGCGCCGACGATCACGACGTCATAGCTCATCGATTCGCGTTGCATTGGACTGCCCGTTCCCAAGGCGATGGCCGTTCAAGAGAGGCGCTATAGCACGTGGGCGCGCCGGCTGTCGCAAGTCCCAAGGCGTCGGTGTTAGGCTGGTTTCCGCCATGACGGACCCGATCGCCACGCTGCGCTGGCTCATCGAGATGGGGGCGGACGAGGCGATCGCCGAGTCGCCGCAGAACCGGCTCGACCAGCGCGCGTCCGAACGCGGCGGCGCCCCGCCCTTGGCCGTCCTTCCCGAACCTGCCGAAGATCGCCGGCCGGAGGGCGGACGGCCCATCGCCCCGCCCCCTGCCCCGGAGCCGGCTGCTCCCAGGCCCGCCGTCGCGATCCCGCCCTCCTCGGCCGCGGCCGAGCAGTCGGCGCGCGCGCTGGCCGCTGCCGCCAGGAGCTTGGACGAGCTGATGGATGCGCTCGCGGCCTTCGACGGCTGCCCGCTGAAATTCACCGCGACCAAGCTGGCCTTCGCCGACGGCAATCCGAAGGCCGAGGTCATGCTGGTCGGCGAGGCCCCAGGGTCCGACGAGGACCGCGACGGCCGGCCCTTCGTCGGGGTCAGCGGACAGCTGCTGGACCGCATGCTGGCGGCCATCGGACTCGGCCGCCAGGAGATCTACCTGGCCAACACGGTTTACTGGCGGCCGCCCGGCAACCGCTCGCCCACCCAGGCCGAGACGGCGGCCTGCCTGCCCTTCATCCAGCGCCAGATCGAGCTGATAGCCCCAAAGATTTTGGTCCTGCTCGGTGGGGCTGCCGCCAAGACCATGCTCAATCGGGGGGAGGGGATCACCCGTTTGCGCGGACGCAGATTCGAATACGAGTCCACGGGCTTAGCCGGTCCCATCCCGGCGCTGGCCACCTATCACCCGGCCTTTCTGCTGCGCCAGCCATCGCAAAAGCGTGAGGCTTGGCAAGATTTCTTAACCTTAAGCGAAATGATTGATTTGTTGCGCAAGTAAAACGGTTCGCGCAACAATACCTTTCGAGCAACGCTGGCCCGGTTTTACTGTTGAAGGGATTGAGGCTTGCCGACTGGGGGAGCATCGGCTATTAGGCGCGGGATGCAGTTTGGGGCCTGGACTACCCACGGCTTGAGATGGTCCCGGCGGACCTTAGCTATTTCTTGCGTTGCCGCACTCGTTACTGCGGCATCAGGGGCGGAGTCCGCCGAACCGCTGGAGCAGGTCCGGTCCGCTGAGCCGAGGCCGGTCGAGACGGCCGCCCTGACGCCGCCGGCGGGCAAGCTCGACACCGAGGCGGCGCTGCCGCAGCCGCTGTCCCACGCGGACGCCGAGCGCTACCGGCGCATCTTCGCCCTGCAGCGCGACGGCAACTGGCGGGCGGCCGACGCCGCGATCGCCGCCCTCTCCGACCGGCTGCTGATGGGCGCCGTGCTCGCCCAGCGCTATCTCCACCCGACCGCCTACCGGTCCAAATATGCTGAGCTGAAGGCGTGGCTGGACCTCTATTCCGACCACCCGGACGCCCCGAAGATCTACGCGCTGGCGCTGAAGCGGCAGCCGGCGGGCGCGCCCGCCCCGGTCCGGCCGGAGCAGACCAGCAGCATCTCCGGCGGCGGCCTGCCCGAATACGACCTGGAGATCGGCTTCGCATCGCGCACGCCCGAAGCTCCGCTCCCGGACAAGGCCGAGGAGGTGCTGCGCATGCGCGGGGGCTTCGAATCCGAATTCGACGCCCGCGATTTGGGAGCGATCGAGCGTCGCCTCGGGACGGCCGTCGGCGTCCTGGATGCGGTGGAGATCGACGGCTACCGAGCCCGCCTGGCGGTGCAGTGGTACCATTCTGGCGACATCGCCCGCTCCTTTGCGCTGGCCCGCACCGCCGCCGAGCGGTCCGGCAACAAGGTCCCCGAGTCATACTGGACGGCCGGGCTGGCGGCATGGCGCCTTGGCCGGCTGGAGGATGCGCGCCGCTGGTTCGAGGCGCTGGCCCAGTCGCCGGGCGTGTCGCCCTGGGTCACCTCGGCGGGGGCCTATTGGGCCTCGCGCGTGCATCTCAAGGCCAAGCGGCCGCATCTGGTCAGCCACTGGCTGGCCAAGGCGGCCGAGCATCCGCGCACCTTCTACGG
>JAREAF010000445.1 GCA_029240475.1 Rhodospirillales bacterium
AGGCCGGCAGCAGGACGGCCGGGCTGCTGGTGTTGGCGAAGTTCATCGCGTTTCCTCCATGATGTCGCTTATGGCTTGATATCGCCCGACACTAGAGGAGACCTTCCCTCCGCGTCCCCCCACCCGTAGAGGGGGGCGCAGTTGCGGTCCCAAGCACCCGTATGCCATGTCTAACGAGAAGCGACGAGACAGGGCGGCATCATCGTCATGATCGTGACGCTCGGGCTCGATACCGGGGCATCCTCGCGCTGGCCTCGAGTGAGCAGCCCCCGCGCCGTCAGACCGGCCGGTCGCCGATTATGCCGGCGCGTTCAAGGTTGCGCACGGCAGGCCAGAAATCCTGCACGGCGTAGTGCTGCGTGCAGCGGTTGTCCCAGATCGCGACGCTGTTCTTCCTCAGACGCCAGCGCACCTGGAACTCGGGCACATAGGCCTGGCTGATCAGGTAGTTGAGCAGCTGGCTGGCACCGGGCGAGTAGTCCTGTCCGAAGCGCACGTTCTCGGCGGTGTGGAAGTTGGTGAAGTGCGTGGTGAACGCGTTCACGAACAGCACCTTCTCCCCGGTCTCGGCGTCCGGGAACTGCGCCTTCAGCGCAAGGCGCTTTTCGATCGGCATGGCCGCCCCGAAGCTCGCCTCGATGCTGTGGCGGGCGCGCAGGCCCGCGATCTGCGCCTTGACGTGCTCCGGCAGCCGCTCGTAGGCCGCGGCCATGTTGACCCACATCGTGTCGCCGCCAACCTCCGGGCACTCGACGCAGCGCAGGACGCAGCCGAAGGGCGGCTTGTCGCGCCAGGTGGCATCGGTGTGCCAGGCATTCTCGTAGCGGTCGTTCGGCGAGTCGGGCGACTTGTAGATCCGCACCAGTCCGGGATGATCCGGATCGCTGCCGACGACCGGGTGATCCTCGAGCTCGCCGAAGTGGCGGGCGAAGGCCACGTGGTCGGCGCGGCTGATGTCCTGGTCGCGGAAGAAGATCACCTTGTGCTTCAGCAGCAGGGCGCGGATCTCGCCCATGAGGTCGGCGTCCCGCGCGGCCTCGCCGATGTTCACGTTCGAGATCTCCGCGCCGATCGTGCAGGTCAGCGGTTCCACCCTGATTGCCGAGAGCCGCGCCGTGCTGGAAACGCGGGCGGGCGCGCCCGGCTTCGATACGGCCTCAGTCACTGTGGTCATCTAGTCTCCTCCTATCGCGCCGGTTGGGCTTCTCGACGTGCAGCGCCCCTGTCGGCCGGCTTCGGGCAGAGTCGTATCGCGAAGGAGGGCCGGGCGTCCCCCCACTTGTAGAGGGGGCTGGCTTCCGGGGTGGGGCGTCTCAGGAGGCCGGCGCCAGGATCCCCATGAGTCTCGCCCGGGAAACCACCTGCTTGCGGGTACCCGCGCTGAGCTTGGCGAAAAGGTGCTTGACGTGCCATTTGACGGTATCCTCGTGGATGTTCATCGTCAGGCCGATTTCCTTGTTCGACAGATTGCGCGCGAGCAGCTCGATCACCTCCCGCTCCTTGGGCGTCAGCGCGGTCGAACGCGCGATCAGTTCCGCTTCGCGGGGGACGGACGCCGGCGGCGGAGTCCTCCGCGGTTCGGTGAACGGCGGGGTTCCCGCCGGCGCACGCGACAGGATGCGCCCGATCCGCTCGCCGAGGGCGGGATGCGCGTCATCGAAGACCCGCGCCAGGCCGTAGACCTTCGCAAGCTCCACCGCTTCCTGTGCAAGGCTCGCAGCATCCTCGCCGCGATGGTGGAGGATCAGCGCGCGGAAACCCAGCGTCTCGATATAGAGCCGATTGCGTTTGGCGGCCCGCGCCGCGGCATTGGCCCGCTCGAATGGCGCCCGCGCCGCCCGCCAGTCCCGGGCCGCGATCGCCGCGTAGCCCTCGGCCAGATCCCGATACGTCTCGGCGGTCGCGCGCCAGAGACTGCCCCGCGATGGACCTTCGGCAGCCAGCAACGCCTCGATCCGCGCCATCAGCCCGCGGCAGCTCTCCGCCCGATACCGCCGGGAATGCAGCATCACCTGCTCCGCCAGGCTCGCGAGCCGCAGCCGCGGCAGTGCGCGCTGCGCACCCACGGCATCGAGGCCATCAAGCAGGTCGAGCGCCCGCGCCTCGTTCTCCCCCGCCGCGATCCGGGCGAGCGTACGAAAGGCGAGCAGGACCGCCTCGGGCAGTCCACACCGCTCAAGCACGTCCAGCCGGTTGACCAACGCCAGCTCCGCGTCGCGCGGCTGGTCCCGCTCCCACAGCGCCGCGGCCAGCAGCGCCGCCAGCATGCACGGGAACGGGTTGCGCCGGCCGAGATCGGCGTCCGCCTGCAGCAGCGCCGGCCGCAGGATGCGCTCGGCCAGGAGGACCTGCCCTTCCCACAGGTAGCTGAGACCGATGATGCCGTCGCTCCACCGGCCGAGATGCCCGGGAGCCACGTCGGAATCGCCGGACGGCGCGCGCTGCTGGCGCAGGCGCGCCAGCGCCGCCTCCCCGTCCAGCAGCGCCCGAAATGCCGATCGGTTGGCGTGGATCTTCAGAAGCCAGGCATCTTTCAGGGGTGGATCCACCGCCCAGGGATCGTGCAACTCGACGAACCGGTCGGGATCGTCGGCGAATACGGCGGCCCCGGCGCGGATCAACGCGCACTCGCAACGCAGTTCATCGTCGATGTCGTCCCTGGCCAGCAAGCGCACGACCAGCCGCTCCGCCTCCGCGTGGCGCTCGCCGATGGCAAACGACCAGGCGGCGGCAAGCAGCAGCCGCGGCCGGGCCTCGGACTCGGCGCTCGGGATGATCCTGAACCAATCCTGCACGTCATCGAGCCGCCCCCGGATCATCAGCGAGTCGTAGAGGCTGCGCTCCGCCAGATCGTAGGCCCAGTCGCGCCGACCCGCGGCGAGAGCGTGCTGCGCGGCAGAGGCCAGCAGCCCGTTGGTCGCCAACCACTGCGCGACGCGGGCCTGGATCTCGGACCGTTCGTCAGCGGCGAGCGCGTCGAACCGGTCGCGCAACGCCTCCCGGGCGAGCGCATGAAGCCGCATCCAGTCGCTCTGCTCGCCGGCGACAAGCACCGGCGTGGTGGCGGCGATGCGGCGAAGGCGCTCCGCCGCGTCCGCCGCGCCGGTCGCCGCGGCGGCGAGGGCCGGAGTGAAGTCTTCGAGGACGGAAACCCTCGTGAGGAGTGCGAGGTCCGAGGGATCGAGGTTGGCGAGCAGCAGAGCGACGAACCGGTGGTGCAGCGGGCCCTTCTGCTTGAGCAACGTCTCCGCGGCTGCACGCGGATCACGATCGGCCGCCATCACCGCAAGGACGAGCTGTATGCCGAGGGGCCAGCCATCGGACATCTCGTGCAGCCGGACCGCAATGCTCGGGTCGAAATCCGCCCCGAAGCGCTGGCGAACCAGTTCGATCAATTCGTCGACGTCGAACCGGAGGTCCGAGGGACCGACGGTCGCACACTGGCCATAGGCGACGAGGTCGCCCAGACCGGCCAGCATCTCGCCGCGCATCCCGACCAGGGCACGCAGGTTGGGAGGCAGGTTCCGCAGCACGTACGCAAGGGCCTCGAAGGACTCCGGCGGAAGGCGGTCGGCCTCGTCGATGACAAGTACGGTGTCGAGCGCCGACTGCGCGATTTCGGCGAGCCATTCGGTCAGCCCTTCCACCGGGTCGGGCAGAACCGACGCGAGAACGGCGTGGCCGAAGGTCGGGCGCAGGGCGGCAGCGCGAAACGCTACGATCAGGCTCCGCAGCAACCTGCGCGGATCGTCCGCCGGGCTCGCCGTCAGCCAAAGCACGATTGCACCGTTGCCAAGACTTTCGCGACGCCACTGCGCGAGAAGCGAAGTCTTGCCGTACCCTGCCGGAGCCTGGATCAAGACTGCCGGAACGTCCCGAAAGCGGCCCGCACCGAGCAGAAGCCGGGGACGGCTGAGCAGATCGCGTTGAATACGCGGAGGCGTGGCTTTGAGGACCAGCCCGGCTGAGGCCTCTTGACCAGCCGGGGCATTG
>JAREAF010000446.1 GCA_029240475.1 Rhodospirillales bacterium
CCTACGGCGTTGTCTCGTCTACGGTTCTGATCACCTTTGGAGTACCACCTGCCACCGCTTCCGCCTCGGCCCACGCCGCGGAACTCTTCACCACCTGTCAGGCGACACGACAAACTGACCCCCTGACGACAACAGGAACTGACCCCCTTCTGAGATGGAGAAGGAGGTCTTTCGAGATGCCGATGAACGTGCAGACAAGCCCGCAGGTTGATGATCTGCGGGGTGAGATGATGCGGACGCCGGATGACGTCGCGGCGATGGTGAAGTTGAAGGAGTTGGGCTGGGGGGCGAAGCGGATTGCGGCGGAGCTTGGCTGTTCGAAGAACACGGTGAAGCGCTGGCTGGGGCTTGGCGGCTGGCGGCCGTGCGCGGGGCCGTCGCGGTCCAGGAAGCTGGGCGGGCTCGAGGAGTGGTTGTCCGAGCGTTTTCGGCGGCACGGCGGCAATGCCGACGTGGTGCGCCAGGAACTGGCGGCCGAAAAGGGGCTGGTGGTGAGCCTTCGCACGGTCGAGCGGGCGGTGGCGCCGTTGCGCCGGGAACTTGTGGCGCAGGCGCGGGCGACGGTGCGCTTCGAGACGCGGCCTGGCGAGCAGCTGCAGATCGACTTCGGCGAGCGGCGGGTCGAGATCGGCGGGGCGAGCGTGCGGGTATTCCTGTTTGTGGCGACGCTCGGTTATTCGCGCCGGCTGTTCGTGCGCGCCTTCGGGCACGAGAAGCAGGACAGCTGGTTCGAAGGGATGGAGGGTGCGTTCCGGGTCTTTGGCGGCGTGCCCGAGGAGGTTCTGCTCGACAATGCGCGGGCGCTCGTCTTGCATCATGATCCGGTCAGTCGCGAGGTGGTGCTGCATCCGCGCCTGCATGCTTTTGCCAAGCACTGGGGCTTCCGGGTGCGGGCCTGCGCGCCCTACCGGGCCCGCACCAAGGGCAAGGACGAGCGCGGCGTGGGTTACGTCAAGCGCAATGCGATCGCCGGCCGCAGCTTCGCGACCTGGCCGTCGCTCGAAGCACATCTCGAGGCCTGGACGCGGGACATCGCCGATGTTCGCCTTCACGGCACCACGGGCGAGGCGCCGATCGTGCGCTTCCGGCGTGACGAGGCGGCGGTGCTTAAGCAGATCGGCGGCGTCCCGCCGTTCCTGAGTGCGCGCGATCTGCTGCGCCGGGTCGGCTCGGACTGCACGGTCGAGGTGGACGGCAACGCCTATTCGGTGCCGTGGCGGCTGATCGGCGAGCGCGTGCGGGTGACGGTCGGCTCCGGAGCTGTGCGTATCCTCTATGCCGGCCGTGAGGTGGCGGTCCATGCCGAACTCGCCGGGCGACACGGCCGCGCGGTGGAGGCCGCCCACTTCGCCGGCGTGACTGGCGCGCCCGGCCGGCCGGTGCGGACCGGGAGGCCGGATCTGGCCGCTGCCGATGCGCCGCCGGCGCTGTTGCGGCCGCTCGCCGAGTATGAGGCCCTGGTCGGAGGAGGCTTTTGATGGTCGACCACGAACATCTGATCCGCATGCTCACCCGACTTCAGCTGACCGCCATCCGCGATCAGCTCGACAACCTCATCGACGAGGCGGGCCGGCGCGAGCTGACGATCCGCGAGGCGCTGACTTTTTTGTGCGAGCGCGAGATCTCCCGCAAGGACCAGCGCCGGATCGATATGGGGCTGGGGCTGGCGCGCTTCCCTTTCGTGCGCGATCTCGCCGGCTTCGACTTCGCGGCCCAGCCTTCGCTCGACAAGGGCCAGATCCGGGAGCTCTCGACGGGGCGGTTCATCGCCAATGGCGAGGCGGTTCTGCTGCTCGGCCCGCCGGGCGTGGGCAAGACGCACCTGGCGGTGGCGATTGGCCGGGAGATCATCCGGGCCGGCTACACTGTGCTGTTCGTGCCAGCCCCAGCGCTGGTGGCGCAACTCGCCAAGGCGCATGCCGAGGGCCGGCTCGACGAGCGGCTCATGCACTTGTCCAAACCCAAGCTGCTGATCATCGACGAACTCGGCTACCTGCCCTTCGAGCCGGATGCCGCGCACCTGTTCTTCCAACTGGTGAGCCGGCGCTACGAGCGGGGAGCCATGCTGATCACCTCTAACCGTTCGGTGGGCGAGTGGGGCAGCGTGTTCGGGGATCCGGTGGTGGCGACCGCCATTCTCGACCGGCTCCTCCACCACAGCCATGTGATCACCATCCGCGGCGACAGCTACCGGCTGCGCGAGAAGCGCCGCAGCGGGCTGCTGCAGCGGCCCGACGCGATCCCCCAGCCCGCTACGGCGTGAGAGGCGCCCATGTCGACCGATCCGACCGAGCGAGGCTGGCAGGCGAGGCGCGCCGGGTTCAAGGACGCGTGCCGCGCCGGCTCCGCCGGTGGCCTGCGGCCATCCTTGAGCCCGCCCCGCCTCGCCTGCCCTAACGGGGGTAGGTCGGGACGAGGGAACGTCGAGCGCCCAGTCGAACCAGGGAACAGCCCTGGGACACGACAACCCAGGGGTCAATTCTTCATGTCGCCAAGGGGTCAATTCCGGATGTCGTTTGACAAGCCCCACCGGGCGGGCGGGGGCGTAGGCCCGGCGGGGCTGACGCCTTAAGAGGCGATCAAAACATTTGCACCCCCCAGGCGGCGGGCAAAGTATCACCTTTTGAGGCCGGGCCCTGAATAACAAACACGCTGGCGCGCGTTTCAGGTCCGGGTGGACCAACGGAGCCTCGGGCCGTCGGCTGCCCTCGCGTCGGCCTGTGTGGGCAGGGCCAGGAACAACTGCTGCAGCACCCGGTTGGGGCGTTGCCACGGCCGCCCTTCTGTCGTTTCCCGACCATCCGCCTTTGAAAATGGTTCTCCTGGCGATCGCGCTGCAGGCCCGCATCAACTCTCGTCGGCGGGAGATTCGACTCACGCGGCCGGCATCACTATCTCCCACGAATGGCAACGAAGAAGACGAAATTTAAGGCTGGCGACAAGGTGACAATCAATGCGACCGTCACCATTCCGGACGGCGATGACCGGACCGGCGAGTACTGCGTCGTCATCATGATCTACGGGCACGCCGTCCCCGTTCGGCTCCATGTGGACAATGTGAAAAAGACCGGCCGCTCCGAGCTCGATGCCCGCTACTTCCTCGACCCCGTGGACTGATGCCCGGCGGATTCGTTGAGACGCTCGGCGATCTGCGCGAGAACGGCATGGGGCTCTATGCGTGCGGCTGCCCATCTCGTGCGCCTCACCGAAGCGCATCCTAGAACCTGCCTCTAGTGGAGGGTGGCCTGTGCAGCAATCTGTGCGGCCAGCGCAAACTGCCTGGCCTGCTCGGCGAAAACCTCGCCCACCAGATAGTTGAAGTCCTTTCGCGCTCCGGCCTCGCTCTGGGTCGCCATCGTCCGAACTTCGTAGGGGTCGAGGAGGGCGGCGAAGTGGGTTCCGGCGG
>JAREAF010000047.1 GCA_029240475.1 Rhodospirillales bacterium
GCCCGACCGCCGACACGTCGCCGGCTTCGGCGAGGATGGGCCTGAGGCAATCTACGAGGCCCATCCGGACGCCGGTCAGCTGGCGCAGCTCGATATCGGCCATCAGGGCGAAGAGGGCGCCGCCCCAATAGGGTCTCCCGCCGGACAGGCCCCGGCTCATCGGCGCGACGCCGCGCCCCATCCAGCCGGTCCATTCCTCCCAGACGGATTCGGCGCTGCGCCAGCCGGCGCGGTAGCGGATGATCGGCTCCAGATAGGTGGCGAGCCCCTCGTTCAGCCAGGCGCCGGTGTCGCGGATCTGGGGCGTGCCGAGATGGATGAATTCGTGCACCAGCACCCATTCGTCATAGAGGCCGCGCGCCTCGATCTCGGAGCCCACCAGCACCAGCACCATGATGCCGCCGGTCGCGATGACTCGCCCGAAGGGAACGTTCGTGCGGCCGGGCGTCGGCAGGATCACGACGGTGCTCCGCGCGACCGGGAAGCCGCGCCACAGATCGGCGTTGGCGAGCGCCGTCGCCTCGACCCAGTCCGCGATCTCATCGACATCGGCCGCAAGCGGCCCGCCCATGACCACTAGCTCGATCGCGCCTTGCGGACTGCGCGCGGCGGCGGCGGCCTCTCCTTCGGCGAGGCTGAGCGGCAAGGGGACGGCGATGCGCCGCCGCTCGAAGGTGCCAAAGACGACGGCGGCGGCGTAATCCACCTCGCGCGCCGCGACGCGGTACGACCCGTCCACCTCCGGGAGGGCGGTGGCGACATCGCCCCCGTGCTGCGCGCGGAAATGGATCGCGAGCGTGGCGTCGGCCGTCTCGCCATCGATCATCGGCAGGGCGACGACCCCGGACAGATCGACCATCACCGAATGGCCCGAGCGCTTGGCTGAATCGTAATCGTCCTCGGCGTCGGCCATGCCGTCCAGGTCGATGAGGTAGCGGGCCTTCGACAGCGCGGCGTCGCTCCCGCGCCAGGCGGCCGCGCCGTCCCGCGCGAGCGGCCGCCGCTGCGCATCGGTGAAGACGGCGACCCAGGGGGCGGGAAAGTCGTCGGCGAAGCCGAAGCCCTCGACCGGCCGGCGGCACTCGATCGCGACGTCCAGCGACCAGCCCTCCTGATCCAGCAGGACCACGTCGTAGTCGCAGAGCGGCGCGTCGCTTTGGGCGTGTGCATCGGCCGGCAGGACCGCGAATGTCGCCGCGAGGCAGAGGGCGGCGGCGAGGCTCCGCCTCACCGCGCCCCCATATGTTTCCGGCGGATCAGATGGTCGAGCGACAAGATGCCGGGACCGCGCAAGAGCAGATAGAGGATGGGCCCCAACCACAGCGCGTGGACGTGATAGCCCTTCGGGACCACGAAGAGCTGGATGACGACGGTCATGGCAAACGCCGCCGCCGCCGCGAGCCGTGTTCCGAGGCCGAGCAGAAACAGGAACGGCACGGTTACTTCGATGGACGTCGTCAGCACCGCCGCCGTCTCGGGCGGCAGCACCGGCACTTTGTAGATATCCCGGAACAGCTTGAGCGTGTTCTCCCAGCGCGAGAGCTTGTTCCAGCCCGAATAGCCGAACAGGAAGGCAAGACCGATCCGAAAGAAGAGCTGATAGATCCAACTCGGCGCCCGGTCGAGCAACGCAACGGCAGCCGCCGCCAGCGCAACAGGCGCGCCGGCGGTGGGGCGGGGGGCGGCGGCTTCGGCCATGGCCTCGCTCCCCCCGCCTAGGCCTTCGGTTCCAGGCTGCCGCCGACCAGCTTCTCGCACAGGCCCTTCGGGACGTAGACCCAGGCATCGGCCTGGCCATCCTCGACCGAGGTGCCGGCGCAGGAGTTGGTTGCGGTCTCGCAGTCGTTCGCGCCGGCCTTGACGACGCCGTAGCACTTCTCGTCCGCGGCCGCTTCTTGGGCGAGGGCGGAGCCGGAGGAAGCCAGCGCGATCGCGGCGGCGAGTGCGGACAGGGCGAGGGCGTTGCGGGTCATCATGGGACTCCCTTGCTGAATCGATTTATTCGGATGATAGGGAGGGCGCCGTCCGGTCCGAAGACCCTCGCGCGCGACGTCACCGACTTGTGATCGCGCCGGGAGCGGCTCAGCCCGAGAGCTGCCCTTGATGACTGGTCCCGGTGACCAGGCCGGCCTCCAGCCAGAGGCGGATCAGCCCGGCCGCGCGGAAAGCCGCTTCCTCTTCCGGCCCGTGCTCGGCAAGCGCTTCGCAGATCGCGGAGAAGTCCTCGCCCGCCATCGCCGCCTGCAGCGCGGCGGCTTCGTCGGGATCGAGCCGACGGTATTTGACGTCGAGCCCCTGCCGCCAGACCAGCCAGTCGCCGGCCTGGGTCGCGGGCTCCTCCGGGAGTTCTCCGGCGTTCTGGGTCGACCACGCCGCGGGCGCGGCGGTGCGGAGCCCGAGCCGCCGGACGGATGGATGAAATGCGAATGTCAGGGTCGGCCAGGCGGGCGGCGGCAGGCTCGCCATATGTTCGGGGCCCATCGGCTCGGCGTCGGCGGCGTCGAAGGCGTCCGCCAGCGCCGCCTCGAACGCCGCCATGTCCGCGAGCGCCGGCCACTCGGAATAGGGCGGGCTCTGGCGCAGAAACTCCGACAGCGCGTCGCCGAAGCTGCGCACGCTGAAGCCATGCGAAGGGTGGGCCGCGACATAGACGCGGGCAAGCTTCTCGAATTCCTCTTCGCCCGCGAGGGCCTTCACCCCGGGGAAGTCGTTGCCGAGCACCTCGACCAGCCGCGCCGAATAACCGTGCCGGTAAACGCCGAGCAGCGTGTCGATATCGGCCTTCGAACTGGGCCGCACCGCCGTTCGGATCTCATCCGTGCCGTCGAGCAAATATCCGGCGAAGGCGCGCTGCAGCGGGTCGAGCCGCATCAGGCCGCCCTCCGGCTCTTGAGCGCTTGCGACGCCACGGCGCGGGCGCGGTCGAGCTCGCTCTCCAGCTCTGAAAGCGGCGGAATGCGGTCGTCCCGCTCGATCATGGTCGCGACGGGGCCGAAGCGTCGGATGGCTTCCGCGTAAAGGGACCAGACCGGGTCGATCACCGGATGGTCGTGCGTGTCGATGATGTGCGTGCCGTTGTTCTCGTGCCCGGCGAGATGGATCTGCCGGACCCGCTCGCCGGGGATCGCGTCCAGATAGGCGAGCGGATCGAACTCGTGGTTGAAGGCGCTGACATAGACGTTGTTGACGTCCAGCAGCAGCAGGCAGTCGGCGCGTCGCGCCACCTCCGCGAGGAACTCCCACTCCGGCACGGCCGATTGCGCGAAGGTCACGTAACTGGAGACGTTCTCGAGGAGGATATGGCGGCCAAGCCGCTCCTGCACGCGTAGTACCCGCTCGACCACGTGGCCCAGCGCCTCCTCCGTATAGGGCAGCGGAAGGAGGTCGTGCAGATTGATGCCGCTCACCCCCGTCCAGCACAGGTGATCGGAGATCCAGACGGGCTCGACGCGATCGGCCAGTGCCTTCAGCCGGCCGAGATAATCCTCGTCGAGCGGATCGGTCGAGCCGATCGAAAGCGAGACGCCGTGCAGCACCACCGACCAGCGCTCGCGCACGCGCATCAGCGCATGCAGCGGCCGGCCTCCGGGGACCATGTAGTTCTCCGAGATCGCCTCGAACCAGTCGACTCGGGGGCTGCCCTCGAAAATCTCCGGATAGTGGACAGGTCGCAGGCCGAGCCCGAAGCCGAGGGACGAGGTCATGGCGCTCGAATCCACCGCTGGTGCAACCGCACTCTAAAAGGGACGGGCGCCGCCGTCCAAGACGGCGACGCCCGCCAAGCCGCTACGGACGAGAGAACCGCAGGTTAGCCGGCGACCTTGCCGCCCTTGGAGGTGCACTCCTCGGCCGAGCTCGTCTCCACCCAGCCCTGGCCCTTGCAGGCGTTCAGGCCCTTACAGGAATTGGTGGCCGACTTGCAGGCGCTCTGGCCCTTGCAGGCATTGGCGCCGACGCACTGGACGCCCGCGGCCTGCGCGGAGGTGGTGACGGTCACGACGCCGGCCGAGAACAAAGCGGCGGCGGCGGCGGCGAGCACGACACCGGAACGACGAGAGATCTTCATGTTTCCAAGCTCCATGGCATTCGGAAAGTTGAGCATCGCCTGCAAGTAGAGCCATGCACCCGCACACCGTAAATTCACTGTTGCGTGAGGCGAGCCGCGAGCCGATCACGATTTCGCGAACAGGTCGTCGCGAAGCGCCGCCGCGAGAAGAGGGGCGGGGTCGCCCTCAACCCCGTCCAGGGCCTCGTCAAGAGCGAAGCTCGCCAGCAGCCGCTCCAGCAGCGTGAATTCCGCATTCCCGAGCCGGCGAAGCATGATTCCCGCCGGGGTTCTGCGGATCAGGAGACGGATGGGGTCGCCCTGCATGGCTGGCGCGGACTCTCCCTCGGGCGCCAGGGCGAAGCTGCGGATGCGATCGACGGGCCAGGGCGAGGCGAGCAGGCAACAGGCCGGGTGCGGCGCGAACCGGAGCTGCGGCAGGGTCTCCGGGGCGCTTTCCTCCAGATCGGCGGCGCCCAGGGCCGGAGCCTCCTCCGCCTCCTGGCAGGCCAGCATCGCCCATTCCAGGCGGGCAAGATCGGGGAGCCAGGGCAAGGAGGATGCCGGTGCGAACGCGGCCAGGAACGCCGGAAACTCCGCTCCATACTCCGCCAGCCGAGGCTGGCGCGGCGGGTGCCGGGCCACGAACTCGGCGGCGGCATGGGCGAAGAACTCGCCGCCGACGATGCGGCAGGTCGCCGGGAAGTTCGCCTTCAGCGCTTCCATGAGCAGCAGCCGGGCGGCGTTGCGGTAGATCTGCAAGCGGCGGTCCGGGGCGATGCCATTGCCCTGAATCAGGGACGCCACAGACCCATCCCGCCCCTCCAACAGGGCCGCGTGGAACCGGCGCTGCAGCTCGGCCAGGGCGGTCATGCGGCGTCCCGCTTTGCGGTTCGATCGAGGCGCACCTGCGCCAGCTCCGCCTGAGCCAACAGCACCTCCAGCGGCGGAATGGCCGTGTCCCACTCAATCAGGGTTGGGAGCGGCCCAATGAGCTTGAGCGCACGCTCGAACAGCAGCCAGACCGGGTCCGGAACGGGGCTGCCGTGGTCGTCGATGCGCAATTCGACCCCGTCGATCCGCTTCACCGCGTGCCCGGCGAGATGGAGTTCGCCGACGAAGGCGCCAGGATAGGCGGCGAGCGCCGCTTCAGCGTCGAAGCCCAGATTGCGCGCGCTCACATAAAGATTGTTGAGATCGAGCAGCAGACCGCACCCCGTGCGCCGCGCCAACTCGGCCAGGAACTCGGGCTCCGGAATGGGCGAATGACGGAAGCAGAGATAGGCGGAGGGGTTCTCGATCAGCAGCGGGCGCCCGATCCGCTCCTGAGCCTTCGAGACGTTGCGGGCCACCACGTCCAGGCTTTCCTCTGTGAGGGGCAGCGGCAGGAGATCGGGCAGGTAAACGCCCTCGCTGACGCTCCAGGACAAGTGGTCGGAGACGGCCGCGGGGTCGATGGCCGAGACCAGGTCCGCGACGCGGTCGAGATGGCTTTCGTCGAGCCCCTCCGCGCTGCCGAGAGAGAGGCCCACCGCATGCAGGCTGACCGGGTAATCGGCGCGGAGGGACTCGAGCGCCTTCCGCCCCGGGCCGCCGCCCAGGTAGTTCTCGGCATGAGCCTCGATCCATCCGGCGGCCGGGCGCCGCTCAAGCCAGTGGCGATGATGCGGGGCGCGCAGCCCGACCCCGGCGCTGACGGGCAATTTCTCCATGGCGGCCGCAGCATAAAGGGGCCGCCGGACCGGCGAGAGTCACAAGCCCGTGAGGGAGGCGCGGCATCGCGGGCCTTGCCTTGAGGGCGTGACTCCATTATCTACACCGCGCAATGATTGAACCGGTCGCGCCTGCGCCGGCCAACCCATTTACCGGACACCTTTTTATGGACCATCTCGACCAGCTCGAGGCTCAGTCGGTTTTCATCCTGCGCGAGGCCTTCAACAAGATCGACCGCATGGCCATGCTGTGGTCGCTCGGGAAGGACTCCAATGTGATGATCTGGTTGGCCCGCAAGGCCTTCTTCGGCCATGTGCCGTTCCCGGTCATGCATATCGATACGCACAGGAAATTCCCGGAGATGTATGCCTTCCGCGACTGGGCGGTCCGGGAATGGAACCTCAAGCTGATCCTCGAGGACTGCCCGCCGGTCGAGGAGGTCGATCCCAGCCTGCCGCCGGCGGCGCGCTCGGCCGCACGCAAGACGCTCGGCCTCAAGAACGCCATCCGCAAGCATGCCTTGACCGGCATCATCGCCGGCATCCGGCGCGACGAGGAAGCGATCCGCGCCAAGGAGCGCGTCTTCAGCCCGCGCGGCGATGCGGGTCAATGGGACTTCCGCGACCAGCCGCCCGAGTTCTGGGACTTCTTCAACACCGACCTGCCGCCGGGCACGCATTTGCGCATCCATCCGCTCCTGCATTGGACGGAGCTGGATATCTGGCTCTATACCAAGCGCGAGGGAATCCCGGTCATCGACCTCTATTTCGCCAAGAACGGCAAGCGCTACCGCTCGCTTGGCGACAAGGACATCACCAACCCGGTGCCGAGCACCGCATCCACGCTCGACGAGATCATCGCGGAGTTGAAGGCCACCCGCACGCCCGAGCGGGCGGGGCGGGCGATGGATCACGAAACCGAGGACGCTTTCGAGCGCCTCCGCGCCGACGGGTATATGTGATGGCCAAGGTCCTACCGATCCCGAGCACGCCCCCGCAGAGCGCGGCGGCGTCCATGCCCCGCGAGCAGCTGCGCACGGTCATCGTCGGCCATGTGGATCACGGCAAGTCCTCCCTGGTCGGGCGGCTCTTCCACGACACCGGCTCGCTCCCCGAGGGCAAGTTCGAGGCGATCAAGGCCATGTGCGAGCGGCGCGGGATGCCGTTCGAATGGGCGTTCCTGATGGACTCCTTCCAGTCCGAGCGCGACCAGGGCATCACCATCGACACCGCCCAGATCTGGTTCAAAACCGCCAAGCGCGACTACGTCATCATCGACGCGCCGGGCCACCGCGAATTCATCAAGAACATGATCACCGGCGCCTCGAGCGCCGATGCCGCGCTGCTGCTGATCGACGCGGGCCACGGCGTGCAGCAGCAGTCCCGTTTCCACGGCTATCTCCTGCACCTGCTCGGCATCCGGCAGATCGCCGTGCTGGTCAACAAGATGGACCTCGTCGGCTGGTCGCAGGCGCGCTTCGACGAGATCGTCGGCACCTACAGCGCCTATCTGGGCGGCATCGGCGTCAAGGCCGATCATTTCATCCCGATTTCCGCGCGCGAGGGGGCGAGCATCGCCCATCGCCATCCCGATCTGTCCTGGTACAAGGGCCCGACCGTGATCGAGGCGCTGGACGGCTTCCGTCCGTCGCTGCGCGCGTCCGAGCTGCCGCTGCGGCTGCCCATCCAGGACGTCTACAAGTTCGATGAACGCCGCATCCTGGTCGGGCGGATCGAGAGCGGCAGGCTGCGCGTCGGTGACCGGCTGCTGTTCTCGCCCTCCAACAAGACGGCCGTGGTCTCCAGCATCGAGGGGTGGAACCAGCCGCCGATCCTGGAGGCCCATGCCGGCCAGTCGGTTGGTTTCACGCTGGACGAGCAGCTCTTCGTCGAGCGCGGCGAGATCGTCAGCCATGTCGACAATCCGCCGGTGGAGACGAATGTCTTCCGGGGCCGCCTGTTCTGGCTGGGCCGCACGCCGCTGAAGGCGGGGGACCAGTACCGGCTCAAGCTCGCGACCCGCGAGGTCCCGGTCACCATCCAGAATATCGAGCGGGTGATCGACGCGGACGACCTGTCCATGCTGCAGGGCGCCGAGGTGCCGCGGCACGGCATCGGCGAGGTGATCTTGCGCGCGCGCGGCATGCTGGCCTTGGATGAGTCGGCGCGGCTGGCGCGCACCGGCCGCTTCGCGGTATCGGACGGGCAGAACATCCTGGCAGGCGGCCTGATCGACATGCATGGCTATCCCGACCAGCGCCAGCTCGTCACCGTGCGCGCCACGAACATCTACATGGAGGCCCATCGCGTGACCGCCCCGATGCGCTCGGCGCGGCACGGCCATGCCGGCGGCGTGCTGTGGTTCACGGGCCTCTCGGGCGCGGGCAAATCCACCATCGCCATGGAGGTGGAGCGGCGCCTCTTCAACAAGGGCTACCAGGTCTATGTGCTGGACGGCGACAATGTCCGTCACGGCCTCAACGCCAATCTCGGCTTCTCGCCCGAGGACCGGGCCGAGAACATCCGGCGCGTGGGCGAGGTCGCGGCCCTGTTCGCCGATGCGGGCCTGATCGTCATCACGGCCTTCATCTCCCCCTATCGCGCCGACCGGCAGCGGGCCCGAAGCGCCGCCGGTGAGAGCTTCCACGAGATCCATATCCGCGCCGACCTCGCCACCTGCGAGAGCCGAGACCCCAAGGGCCTTTACAAGAAGGCCCGGCGGGGAGAGATCTCGGAATTCACCGGCATCACGGCGCCCTATGAGGAGCCGGAGAATGCAGAGCTCGTCGTCGACACCGCGCGCGAGAGCATCGAGGCCAGCGTTCAGGCGATCGTCGATTATGTGGAACGCAGATTCGCGCAGCAGGCGCACGGCCATGGGTGAGCGCCGTCCATAGAACTTTCGGTTGCGCGACTCGGCGCGATTCGATACCTTTGTAGGATAATTTTGTTACCAAGGCCGTTCGCCAGGCTGGGGGCGTGACGGACGGTCGGGCGGCGTTTGCACGATTCACCGCGGCGCAGAGGGGGTAGCGCCGGGTCCCGACGATGCGGCTAAGCCGCACTTAACCCTGCCCGCGGTCCCATGTCCCAGCGAGGGCGCAACGCCCGCAACCGGCCCCCAAGAGCCGGCGATGGGAGGGGGAGCATGGATACAAGCGGACTCGTTTTTCGGGAGCGCCTGCGCCGCATGTTCCGGCGCCGGGAGATCTTCTACCGCGGCGAGGAGCGGATCCATTATGTCGCGATCTCTCCCGCGCTGCAGGCTGCAGCCGCCGCGCTCGGCGTCTCGCTGCTGATGCTGGCGGGCTCGGGGATTCTTGGAACGGCCTTGTACCGGGGCGAGGCCAGCACGCAGGCTGAGGCGCTTGCCGCCGCGCGCGCCGATTATTGGAAGCTGCTGCAGAGCCTCGATGGCCTGTCGGAGCGCCTCGACGCCTCAGAGACGGCGGACGCCGGCGCCCCGGGCGCGCTCGTCCGCGACATGCTGCGGCATGAGATGGACAAGTACTCGGCCCTGTTTCCCCGGTCCGATGCGCAGCCAGGGTTCCTCGACGCGCTGAGCAGAAAGCTTCTTCCCAAAGCCGTCCCGGACGGGCTCCTGCTCGCCGAGGCGCACAGCCGGCTGTGGCAGCGTGCGCGGGACGCCGAGCGCAACGCCGCCCGGCTGGCCGCGCGCGAGCGCCAGCTCTCCTCCGACCTGGCGGATGGCCGCCAGCTGCTGTCGACCGCCGAGGCCGATCGGCTGGAGCAGTCGCGATCGATCGACGCGCTCAGCCAGCGGATCGGCGCCCTCGAGACTCAGCTTGCGGCGGCCGAGGAGCGCAACGAGCAGATCGGCGCCGATCTGATGGTCGCGCAGCTCGAGCTGGAGGATGAGAGCGAGCGCAACCAGGAGAGCGAGGCCGAGCTCCTGTCCATGGCTGCGAAGATCGCCGGCCTGGAGGAGCAGATCGCGTCCTATCGGAGCACGCAGGCAAGTTGGCTGCTGGCGCTTGGGGCTCGGACGCAAGATTCGATCGCTCTGGTGGAGAGCGCCGTGGCCATGACCGGCGTGAATGTCGAGAAGCTGGTCGCGCGCGCGCAGAGCGAGCTGCGCTCGGCGGCCGGAGGGCCGTTCATCCCGGAGGTGCCGCAGTCGGGTGCGCTCCCGGAAGGCATGAACGCGATCGCGACGGATGTCGGCGTGCAGGTCGAGCGCTGGGAGGCGTTGAAGCGCGTCATGCGCGCAATGCCGCTGTCGGCGCCGCTCGATCAGTATCAGATCGCCAGCAGCTTCGGGAAGCGCCGGGATCCCATCAACGGCCGCCGCGCGATGCATACGGGTCTCGACTTCAACGCTCCGGTAAAGACTCCGGTGCTAAGCACCGCTCCGGGCCGGGTCGTCTTCGCGGCTTGGCATCGGGAGTATGGGCGTTTGGTGGAGATCGACCACGGTTTCGGCATCCGCACCCGATACGCCCATCTCGCCGAGATCTCGGTCAAGAAAGGCGAGGAAGTCGCGAACCGGGCGAAGGTCGGCCTGCTCGGCAGTTCAGGCCGCTCCACGGGTCCGCACCTGCACTACGAGGTGCTGGTCGACGGCAAGCCGATGAATCCAATCAATTTCCTGGAGGCTGCACGCCATGTTCTCAAAGGCTAGCAAGGTAACGGCGGGAACGATGACATCCGAATCCAAGACGACCCTGAAGTCGGGCATTCCATCCATCATCAGCGCCGACATGAAGATCGTCGGCTCGGTCGAGAGCGCCGGCGACATCCAGATCGACGGTGCGATCGATGGCGATGTGGCGAGCCGGACCCTCACGGTCAGCGACAGCGCCACCGTGCGCGGGTCGGTTTCGGCCGATACGGTCCGGGTGTCCGGCATGGTCAAGGGCGGGATCAATGCCAAGTCGGTCACGCTGACCCGCACCGCCAAGGTCGAGGGCGACATCGTCCACCAGGCGCTCGCGATCGAATCGGGCGCCAGCTTCGAAGGCCAGTGCAAGCGCATGGACGGCGAGCGGGTGGAGCTTCAGAAGATCGCGCTGATCACCGACGCCAGCCTGGAGCGGCGCACGGAGCCTGCCGCCGAGAAAAGCTTCGGAGTGGCCTGACCGTCAGCCCGCCGCCGCTTCCAGCGCGGCGCAGAAGACGGACCGGTCGACATTGCCGCCGGAGAGGACGAGCGCGATCGTCCGCCCGGCGGCTTGCGCCTTGCCCGCGAGCAGGGCGGCGAGCGGCACCGCGCCTCCGGGCTCGACGACGAGCTTCAACTCGCGGAAGGCGAAGGCCATCGCCCGCTGCACCTCGGCGTCGCTGGCCCACAGCCCGCCTGCCGTGAGCTCGCGGTTGAT
>JAREAF010000447.1 GCA_029240475.1 Rhodospirillales bacterium
GAGCTGCAGCATCGGATCTCCAACAATCTGCAGGTCGTCTCGGCACTCATGAACCTGCAGAGGAGCGGGCTGAGCGACGCGCAGGCGCGTCAGGCCTTGAGCGAAGCCTCCCAGCGCCTTGCCCTGATCGCCAAGCTGAACCGCAAGCTGCACGATCCCGCCAATGCCGGTCTCGACCTGAAGGCGTTTCTGCGCGAGTTGTGCCAAGATGTGTCCGAGGCGGCGGGAATCACGGATCCGGGCTGCAACGTCAAAGGTCCGGACGGGGTCGCCTTGCCCGCCGACAAGGCCGTTCCGCTGGCGCTCATCGTCACCGAGCTCCTCAACAATTCCATCGAGCACGGCTTTGCCGGCCGCGAGACCGGCGATCTGCGCATGGCCCTCGAGCGTGCGGGCGACGAGGCGATCGTGCTCACGGTGCAGGACAACGGCCATGGGCTGCCGGCCGGCTTCGACCCGCGGCAGGGGAAGAGCCTCGGCCTGCGCATCGTGCAATCGCTGGCACAGCAGATCGGCGCGCAATTGGAGATGTTCAGCGACGAGGGCACCACCTGCCGGCTGACATTCGTCCCGTGATGGGCGCAGCACGGCGTCAACGAAAAGGCCGCCCGCAGGCGGCCTTTTCGCAATGCGTGGGAGGCGCTCGCGTCAGCGCGAATAGAACTCGATCACGAGGTTCGGCTCCATCTGCACCGGATAGGGCACCTCGCCCAAGGCCGGAACGCGCGCCATGCGCGCCGTCATCTTGGTGTGATCGACCTCGATATAGTCGGGCACGTCGCGCTCGGCGAGCTGGGTGGCGACGACCACGAGTTCGAGCTGCTTCGAGGCATCCTTCAATTCGATGCTGTCGCCCGGCTTGACGAGATAGCTCGGAATCGTCACGCGGCGGCCGTTCACCTTGACGTGCCCATGGCTCACGAACTGGCGCGCCGCGAAGGGTGTCGGCACGAACTTCGCGCGGTAGATGACGGCGTCGAGGCGGCGCTCGAGAAGCCCGATCAGGTTCTCCCCGGAATCGCCTTTCAGGCGGATCGCCTCGGCGTAGTAGCGCCGGAACTGCTTCTCGGTGATGTTGGCGTAGTAGCCCTTGAGCTTCTGCTTGGCGCGCAGCTGCGTGCCGAAGTCGCTCATCTTGCCCTTGCGGCGCTGGCCGTGCTGGCCGGGGCCGTATTCGCGGCGGTTCACGGGGCTCTTCGGGCGGCCCCAGATATTCTGACCCATGCGGCGGTCAAGCTTGTGCTTGGCCTGAATGCGCTTCGACATCGCTGTTCCTCTTTGTTGTCGAATTTGCGAGGAACGCGCCCTCCTCTTCCCCTAGGGGACGACAGGCCGACCGAAGCCGGGCCACGGGAGCGTAAAAAGTTACGCGGCCCCGTTAAGGACCGCGCGAACGGGTGGGGTTTAGGCGGAACGGGCGGGAAAGTCAATCACCCACCGGTCATCCCGCACGAAGCGCAGCGGAGATCCGGGATCGGGCGCAGGATGTTGCTCAGGATCCTCGACACTGTCATTCCCGCGAAGGCGGGAATCCATAACCACTGACGGTGCTGGATAGGACGAAGCGGCTTCCGTAGCGCATAACTCAACTGGCCGTCGTGTTTATGGATTCCGGGCTCCGCTACGCGGCCCCGGAATGACAGCGCTCATCCTGCACCCGATCCCGGATCGGCTGCGCCGTCCGGGATGACGCGCTGGTGGTTACCCCACGAGCAGCGGCATCTCCTCGATGGCCACCACCGGCAGGCCTTTGTCCTGCAAGGCTCCCCGCAGGGCGGGACTGATCCCGGTACCGCTGGTGAACACGGCCACGGTCTCGTTCTCGTCCGCCTCATGGCCGGGCACCGGCTGCCCGATGAGCTGCGTCACCCGCCGTGCGATGGCCGGAGCCGGGTCGATCCAGGTGACGGGCCAGGGCGCGAGAGCCTGGAAGCGCGGCAGGAGCAGCGGATAATGGGTGCAGGCCAAGGCCACCACGTCGGTGCGCCCGCCGTCGTCTGCGACGAAGCACGGCTGCAGCTCGACCATCAATTCCTCATTGGAGACGGGGTCGCCGGCCATCTCGGCCTCAGCGATCCCCGCGAGACGGCGGGAGCCCACGAGGTTGACCCGGCAGCCTGCCGCATAGGTCTCGATGAGGTCGCGGGTATAGTCCCGCGCCACCGTTCCGGGGGTGGCGAGCACCGTGACGTAGCCCGTCTGCGTGATCTGAGCGGCCGGCTTGATGGCCGGGACGGTGCCCACGAAGGGAATGGAGAAGCGCTCGCGCAGATGCGGCAGCACGATTGTGGACGCCGTGTTGCAGGCCACCACCACGAGATCCGGATCGTGGAGGGCGATCAGCCTCTCCATGACGCTGACGACCCGCTCCGCCAGCACCGCCTCGCTCAAACGCCCGTAGGGACAGCCGGCATCGTCCGCCGCATAGACGTAGCGGGCGTCCGGACGTGCCTTCCGGACCTCCGAGAAGACCGTAAGGCCGCCGAGGCCGGAATCGAACACGAGGATGGTGGGGACTGGAGACGGCATGACGGCAGGATTATAGGTCGCCCCTGCCAGAAGATCGACACGCATGACACACCCTTACGAACGCAACTTGCCGATAAAGTCCGATAATCCCTGCTTGGTTTCAGGAGGCGCCATGTTCAGCTTGCGGCGAGGCCCCGGCTCTTCCTTCTTCTCCTGACCCTCGGCCTTGGGCATCTGCGCCGAGAGACGCCGCACGGGCCAGCCGTCGCTCCAGGTGCCCATATCGACGAATTTCGGGTCGCGCGTGAGAGCGGCAGCATCCTTGCCGGCAAACGCCGCCTCGACGGCGATGTCGAAGGTCTTCCAGTAGGCGAGGTAATCGATGGTGTCGGTGCCGTTGTTGCCGAGCTGCTGGGTCAGGATGGTCTGCGGGCCGGAGAGCGCCATGTCGGCGCTCCAGCGCCAGGTGTTCTTCTGCTTCGGGTCGCGGGGCGGATCGGGCGGCAGCTTGATGGCAGCCGCATCGTAATCCGCCTTCGGCGAGCCTGGAGAAGCAAGCGTTGCGGTGATTGCCGGAAAGCCGTGGTCGTCGGAGGCGGCGCGCATGAACAGCTTGCGGTTGACCGGAACGGCGCTCGCCTGCTGGAGAATGAGCCGCGAGGCGCGGTCTGCCGGCAGGTAATCCCGGTCGCCGCTCATGGTGATGATCAGGGTCTGCGGGTCGACGGTCGAGAGGTCCCGCAGGAGAATGCCGCGCTCCTTCTCGTTGGACGCGATCCCGCCCGCCATCAGGCCGAAGACCAGCTTCGGGGCCGGCACCTTGCCCGCGCCGACACCGGCCGCGAGGTTGAGCGCGAGCGGCACGCCGGCCGAGTGGCCGATGAGAGCAACGCGCTCCCGGTCTGGCCTAGCATTGGGGTCATTGGCGAGTTCCGCCAAGGCGGCTTCGATCAGGGTCTCGGCCAGATTGGTGGCGTCAGCCGGACGCGAGCGGTTCACGTCCTGAAAGCGCGGGAACAGTACGAGGTGCCCTTTGCGGGCGAGATGCTCGATCCAGCCGCCGTAGAG